>NZ_JBFRGD010000032.1:0-68515 GCF_052115165.1 Paenibacillus sp. 2TAB23 | reverse complement strand
CTCCTAAGGTGAGTTCTGAGGGCTGCAACCCAGTACATACTCATCCTAGCGGGGCGTTTGTTTTTCTGCAAATTGAATCTACTAAGACCTACAGGAATGTTAACTGGCAGATTACGCTAATACCTGGCAAGTGTTATAATTCATAAAATAGTAATCGAAAAGCAGAGGTTGGTATAAGGATGGATTACAAAATTTTTAATAAAATTAGTGGATATTTAGAAGGGCTAGGTACAATCAATACTCATTTTGGAACCTCTTATGGTCATGAATACGTGTTTTGTGAGCTCGAAATTGGTGTGCCTTTGATGCAAATAGTTATAGAGTACAATAAGACAAGCAATCTAAAGAACCATGATGACGTTATATTCCTACCCTTACGTGACGTCGAAGACTGGAAGGAAACTCTTTTCGAGGTAAGTGCATACTGGTTCTTTTCCCTTTATCGGATGCAAAATTTTCAGGTTTTAGTTGCTTATTACGATGATGATGGTCAGGAACTTCCTGAGATACCCGCTGAATTTGATAAAGGATCAAACTCAGTTAGCAACAAGCTAATTGATCTAATTGACCAGCTTATTGATGGGAAAGAACTAAAGGTATACAGGTTGGAGACGGAAGTAGAAGAAAGAAATGAATTTGATTGGGAGCAGTTTTATTTTGTTTTTGATGGTAAGGTGTTTATTCTGGAGTTTTATCAATGGGGTTAATAAATCCTAAATTTGATTGAGCTAACGAGGAACGATAGTAGATCAACTAAGCAAAGAGCTGTTTTACAGCGGCAGGCTGCTCCTTGCTTGTTAAAGTATCAAGGCTGCAGACATCATCGGCAGCACTTTCTCACCTATGGGCGGTAATGTTGAACAAATTTTAAGAAGGAGAAAGGAATTATAGAAAGAAAGGTGAATGAATTTGAATCAAAACAATAAAAGAAAAACTTTTAAATTTAACGAAGACGATATTTTAGAAATTTTAACTGAATATCTTGCAGAAGAAAATGGATTTGAAACATTTCAATCAAGAGCAATTCTTTTGGGTACGCCAGGTAAAGACTTGAGGTTAATTTCAGTTATCGTTGATTTAGAAAACGATGATATTTCGAAATTAGATTTAGAGGATATCGATAATAAAATAAAATTTAATGGTTCGCATTGATATTATAAAAATTGTTCTTTGTTCAATTAACGGGAAACGATAGTTCACAAAGAGGAAAAGGAAGGAAACTGAAGGATTTTAAAGGACGAGACTGGACTGAAAGCAACCTCTTGGGTATTTTACTCGACCATAGAAAAGATAAAGAAATTCTTCAGGATATAGATCAAAAATTAAAGGCATCAGTTAATCTGACAGGGATTCAAAATAATAATGACATTCAAGATGCTAAACCATTGCCCGAGAATCAAGATGTTTTGAAGGCTCGAATAAAAGAACTAGAAATATGTATTACAAAGGTTTTGCGAGATGTCAAAACATTTCTAGACGCTTTACTTACCGATGGTCTTGGCTTAATCGCTTTACTTGCTTTGAAATTAATGAAAATATTTCATTTTAATACTACAGAAGTTGAAAATTAATCAATTTTTATAATATGATTCATATCGATATTGAAGGTAGGTTAATGACATTGAAAATATCTAAAATGGCCGCTACATGTATGTTATTCCTTATCACATTAACGACATGTACAGACGGTTACAATGAAAACTTGAGCGAGGAGAGCTCAAGTATGACTGACGCGACGTTAGAACCTTCTTTGGATGATATACGATCAATGTTGGAAAAATCAGGACTAGGTGATTATTGGGAGAAATTAAAAAAGCATGTTAGACCCGGGTTCTATATGGTGCCAACGACGATTGACGAAGAAAAAATTGAGGTTGGAAGTAGTAAAATTGGTGGACGGCCTGATGTACCTTCTACATTTAATTGGCCTTCATGGAAAGGTCATCCTATGTCATTTCTCGCTCAAATTAACTTAGATGAATTTCCAATGAAATCTATTCAGTCGGATTATCCAACAAGCGGGATTCTCTATTTCTTTTATGTATACGATCCAGATCTCTGGTATGAAAATGACTCCTACGATTCCGATAAAAAAAATAACAATGTCGTCTACTATACCGCAAAATCTTCAGATTTGGTTAGAATGGAACAACCCAAAGGCTTAATGGAATCTCAAATATTTAAATCTGCCCTTATTGAAAGAAAGCTTGAATTAACGATTCCCGACGGAGATTATTTGGAAGCAAACAAAATTATAAAAAATAAAGGTGACTTAAAAAAATACTCACTTGATTTCAAATCTAATTTCTTAGAAACCTATGATCCAGGGATTGGTTATCGTTTTTTAGGTCATATGACACCTCTTCAATACGGAGGTCATCCGAGCGACAAAATTCTATTATTTCAAGCCGATACAAATGATGAGATTGGGATGGAGTGGGACTTGTCAGGGTT
Organism: Paenibacillus sp. 2TAB23; assembly: GCF_052115165.1. NCBI lineage: Bacteria > Bacillati > Bacillota > Bacilli > Caryophanales > Paenibacillaceae > Paenibacillus > Paenibacillus sp. 2TAB23. The sequence continues at coordinate 66,061 of NZ_JBFRGD010000032.1, read as the reverse complement.
GTTATATTTCTTTATAGAAAAGGATGATTTCAAAAAATTATTTTTCAAAAATGTCTATACAAGCCGTACGGGTACATAAGAAGGAATTCATTGTCTAATTAAACAATTGGAAAACTATAGCTTAACATTAACAGGACGAGGCTACCGGAATAAATCGTCAGCCACGTTGAGCTATCTGGCAGTTTAGTGCTACAAATCCGAATATTACACGTCTAAATATTGGAAGATATTAGTTGGTGTTCTAAATCTTATTAAGAAAGAAAGGAAGGAAAACCGAATGAAAAAAGCAAAGAAAATAATGTTTTCCAGTGCGATTGCTACAGTACTTATCGTAGGTGTATCTGCGGCTGTTTATACTCAACACTCCAGTCCTGCTACTTCTGTTGCCCCTCAATATTCTGATCCTAGTGCCCCTGGTTTTGTAAAAATATCCAGGACTGATTACGAACGAATGTCTAATATTGTTATTTCTGTGAATAAAGGGGATCTTCCGGTTTCCGCTCTTAAAGATGCGGAGCCTCTATTAGCGCGTAGTCCAGAATATATCACAAAAAAACTCGGGCTGAATACAACGCATTAAAGAAATAAAAACCTAGGATACTAAACAAACCACATCTCCCAATTCATACAGGAGTCACTCGATACGCATGGATGATACCTGTTGAACACCGAAAGGGCTGCCGCGTGGTAGCCCTTCGTTACGCTAACTCGCAGTTTAGCGTGGAATTGACCAAATTGAAAACATGAAAATAGAACACCTGAAAGTTACACTTTTTGGATAAAAGTAAATGAAATATAATATCCTAGGAACCTCCTAAGAGAAGCAAATGCTAAAGTAAGGAGATAGCGTGCTTTAAGAGAGCTTATTTGAAGGTAATCTTCTTCGGAGTTGTTTTGCTTGTGTACTCCTTCTTCAGCATACGAAGCAAAACAAAATCTTAGTGATAGTGGGATGGTGCATTATATGGCGGATAGAAAAGAAGAACGAAAAAGAACTTACCGTGCTTTGGCTTCAGTCCTCTGTATCATTACCATACCTATTGCAATTTTGTACTACGGATATTTCCAAATTGTTTATGCAGAAAAAGTAATTCTCACTCAAAACTCCCCTAACAAAAAAAATCAAGTTGAAATTAGGGTTCGAGGACAGAATGCTTTTTTTTCGAATGCACCGATACGAATACACTATGGAAAAATTGGACATCTACGAACTTATATCGAAGAAAGAATTAACAATGATGGCAAGACTCTTTTTGCCGAAAATTTCGAGTTTACTTGGATTACAGAAGACGTCGTTTCAATTATTCTTAAAGGGGAAGAGCAAAAAGATAAGACATTAGAAATTACTTTTCCTGATTAATTTAGGTGGGATAAGAAATTCCACATTTTTTCAAAAATAATCAGAAAATCTATAAAGCTAATGGGAAACTATAGATAGCTTCATAATCACCAGGACGAGGCTGCCGRCATAAATTGGCAGCCTCGTTGAGCTAACTGGCAGGATTGTTTAATAAACTTAACGAATACTTTTAATAATGAATAAGCCCCAGATGAATCACTATTGAAGGAAGGTACGTAGAAAATGAGTTTTATTATAATTGGTTTGTTACTAATTATTATTTTCTTGTTGATGGATATTAAAAACAGGCTTTCTAAATCAGATTCAGTAAAAGAAATAATAAATAGGAATCGAGAAATAAGAAGAAAAATAAAATGAACGATTAAACTAACGAAGAACGATAGTTCGGCAGTCTAGGATACTATTCTCGTGTCCTAGACATTATTATTTTAATCAAGCTGATTTATGTCTTTTGATCAGTCCGGACTTCTCCCTCGATTGGTACGATAATGACATCTTTGAAATCTGCGTTCAAATGGTAGTCGTTAAAGCCAAGCTCGGTACTTGTACCTTTACTATCGATCGTTCCGTAGAAATTTTTTTCAGCCATAAAATTATGAGTGAAAAAGACGGATTCGCCAAAGCCCTCATGCCTCTTGCCCACTTCTCCATTACTTCCCAAAGTATCATTTTGCCAAGTCACAACCGCAATTCCATCCTGATTAATTTCGGTATAATTAATTAGTCCTTTATACTTTACCTCAAAACGCAGCGCTTCTCCCTTTGGAAAAGTATAAGCAAAAGTGAATCCTTCTCCTGATGCTTCAATTTGTTTATCCGCATACGTTGCAGGATAATGAATTGCAATTTCACGAGCTTTTACTAAATCTCCGCTCATGAGTATTTTGAAGCGCTCATGACCAGAAGGAGTCCGCACAATTACAGTCTGATCCGTACTGTTGTATTTTACTGTTCCCCCCAGTGTTTCTGAGAGAAAACGCAGAGGAAGATAAGTTCTACCATCTTTAATCGTTACAGGGGTATCCAGCTTTACGCTTTTACCGTTAACCAGGGCTGTTTTGGCTCCACCATTAAGGCGTACGGTTAATTTCTTTTCTTTATTAATTATTATTATCGTTTTCGTAGCCTGTTCATAGGAATACATTAGGTTTACAGGATCTTTAAAAGATTTTAGCGGTACCATTGTCCTTTCGTTTACTGTTAGTACATTCTCCTGCAGCGCGCCATCAATATAAACCAATATTGGTTTTTGCGGCGAAGCGGAGATAGCCGATCCTGATGCCAGCATTCCAACAATGGAAAGCGAAGCAACTGTTGATTGTATCCATTTTTTCAATTGTAAGACCTCCATCTTCTTCATTTCTACTTTAAATGACGTAATTTTCTATAAAAAGTTGCATATTTATAATATTTAGAAAGATTATTGAAATTGGCGTTGTTAAGTTAAAATTTATCAAGGGTGAGTGTGTCAGCAGTAAAACCATTTTCTCAAATTCATTAACGAGGGAGTTCAACAATGACAATACGGTAGCCTGCCTGACGTCGGCTGGCGTTTTCCGTTGAACGGGCAGCATTCCTATTATGAAGAAATACGAGATTTGAGAAAGTAAAAGACTCCTTGGTATGATGTTAATGGGTCCACAACGCTTGCCAGCTATCGGATCCAAAAACAAACCAAGGAGACTACAAGATGAATTTTACTCAAAACGAACGCATTAGTCAAATCACTTCTTCTACCTTAATTATCGGTGTTGACATCGCAAAGTTCAAACATGTGGCTCGAGCGCAAGACTACCGCGGGGTCGAACTCGGGAGGCCAATTACGTTTGAGAATAACCGAGAGGGCTTTGAATTGTTTGTTAATTGGTTCCAAAAGATATCGACGGAGCAAGGGTTCAAAGAAGCAATAGTCGGCATGGAGCCGACCGGCCATTACTGGCTAAACCTTGCGTATTACTTGGGAGAACAACAGGTTTTATGTGTCGTAGTTAATCCGCTGCACGTGAAGAAAAGCAAAGAATTAGACGACAATTCGCCGACCAAGAACGACATTAAAGATGCCAAAGTCATTGCACAGCTAGTCAAAGACGGAAGATATGCCGTACCTAATATCCCCCAGGGCATCTATGCTGAACTAAGGGAAGCGATGAAAATTCGCGATCATCTGTCGACTGACCTGCGTGTGGTGCAAGGCCGCGTTCATAATTGGTTAGATCGGTACTTTCCAGAGTTTCTCACGGTGTTTAAGGATTGGGAATGCAAGTCCGCACGCCAGATGCTTGGTCTTTGTTTGTTGCCGCATGAGCTGTTTTCTCAGTCAGAGGAATCTCTGCTGAAGCATCTCAGAGAGGTTGCCAAGCGAGGTCTCGGCATAGAACGTATGAGATGTTTGAAAGCAGCGGCAAGTCGTTCCGTTGGCATACGAGAAGGTACAGCGCTAGCAAAAATCGAGCTCAAGTTGCTGTTAACACAGTATGAACTGCTTGAAAGTAAGTTTGAAGAGCTTGAGGCAATGCGGGATGAGCTCATGGAGCAAATCCCTCATGTGAAGCAATTAATGGCCATTAAAGGCATTGGTCGGGATAGCATAGCTGGATTCCTGTCTGAAGTTGGCGACATTGAGCTTTACCGGCATCCTAAGCAAATCGTAAAGCTGGCGGGCTTGAACTTAAAAGAAAACACGTCCGGTAAACACAAGGGACAGACAAAGATCACCAAGCGCGGTCGTAAGCGGCTAATAGCGCTGCTATTTCGCGTCATGATGCCACTGGTGGCAAAGAATCGTGCTTTTAAAGCATTGCATCAGTACTACACCAACCGGCCAACTAATCCATTGAAAAAAATGCAGTCACTCATAGCGCTTTGCGGTAAGTTAATTCGAATTCTCTTTGGTGTCCTGAAAAAGGGGCATTGGTTTAGTGAAGAAAAGTTGTTGCAGGATATCCCACGGTTTACGGTAGTATCGTTAGCGGTTTAAATTTCACATTTTTTCATAGAAGACGGACGTAATACCAACGTTACAGACAATTGAAGCACGGATGAGTCAGAACAACACTAACATACGGACGAAGATCCTGTCGGGCAGCATATCCGACCTCCACCTCATGGACAGGTTGAATGAAGGAATGTGGGAGCGTAGACTCTGTGAGACATGGGAGGGTTGACCGCCATGAGGCTATGTGGAGATCCAAAGGTGCAACCATATATCTCCAAAATGTCCACTTTTTAAAATGAGTGGTCTGGGTAGATGTGTTTTTTCACCTTCTTCGCACCCATATTTTTCATCTTCTACAACCTTGTTCCATCCCTTGTTAGTCTGGTACAAAAGAAAAACGTTCAAAATCTAAGGAAACAAGCGTATTTAAGAGGAAAACGATTCTCCATAGAGGGAGTTTAGCGTGGATATAGGGAAGTTTAATTCCTGAATATGGCACAATAAATAAAATCAAGATTTGGAGGAAAGCAATAAATGGGGACGGATATTCACATTTTTTTGAACAAGAAGTGTATCGCAGCGGCATTCATGAAACTAACCGAACTGGAGAATGGATATCAATTGATAAATGGACTAAAAGCGACTGGGCTATTCTCTATCCCGAAAAAAATATCCAATTTGGGATGTAGATCGGAGCGATATGGTTTTTAAGGATAGAAACTATGACCTCTTTGCAATCCTAGCTAATCAACGAAATTCCGAAAACATGCCATATATCTGTGAACCACGAAGGTTGCCTGAAGACGTTACGCCAGAGATTCGATTGCAAATCAGAAATAGTGAATATCATACGACAACGTGGTTTACGGCTGAAGAATTGCTTGCATTTAATTGGAACCAGGTGTTTCATTACGAGGATGAGACCATGAACGGTGAGAAAATCATGGAGTTCGTCGATTATGCAGAGTGTGGTAAAACGTTTATGGAGGTCGTTAATCGTCTATATAGCAGAAAAAATCCATCAGATATAAGACTGATTATCGCCTTCGATAACTAAAGCTGATCTCCTAGTGGCAAAAGTAAGTGAAGGCATGCTAATAGAACTTTTACCGAAGATGGAAGGGTATAACCGAGTTCCTTTTATTCGAACCGATCTTTCAAAAGCAAAAACGAATTAGCCTTGGCGATAATTGAAGCCTTCCCGACAGACGAAGCTAATCGCATCTATGTGCTTGCAGACAGCTGGTATACGAGTCGCGATTTACTTAATGCTTGCAACGCTCGAGGTTTCCATGTCATTGCTGCGGTCAAATTGAATCGAACCATCTGCCCTGCAGGCATTCGGACTTCCATGTCCGACTTCGCAGCAACCTACATTGATAACGAGGATCTCCGCTCTGTTAACGTGGAAAACAAACCTTACCGTGTCTATGCTTATGAAGGCCTCTTGCGGATACCGAAAATGTTCGGGTGTTATTATTTTGGGAAGGCAAGTTTGACGCTAACGTATGTCCGTTTTGTATCGTCTGTGACGATCTAAGCTTGGATCTCGTTACGATTTTAAGCTATTATCGCGTATGCTGGCAAATTAAAACGGGATACCGGTACTTCAAAGAATGGAATGCTCTTAACGTTCAACCAAGTTTACGCTTGGCGATGTGGTACAAAAATTTCGGCATGAGCATAAGGGGCAAATGCTGCTCTATGTCTTTGAACAAGCGATGCAAAAGAAAACGCTGTTCGCATATTGCGAGATCTGAAGATGATCTCATAGCGCCCATTCGACTGCTAACACAACCAGTGTGTCTGTTTTCTGGTCTGATTGGCTATTCTGCAAGAGTCAAGTAAATAAGCTGACGCCGGTAGAGTACCGACGTCAGCTTTCAGTCTATGGCTTTTTTCAATGTCTACAAAAATGGGGCTTGACCAAAAAAATGGTGGGTTTTTTTTTAGCCTGAGCCGTCCGATCAGCGATCGGACGGCTTTTCGCTCGCTCGCGGCCTGCTTGCTTTGGCCGAGGTTCAAAGTCTAGCTGTTGATCGTCTGCCCCTATTGGGCCAAGACTTTGTTCACGAAGACGACGCCTTGCCCGGCGAGACGCTCATGGAGCGCCGTGGTGGAAATGTCCGATACGGGTACATTCGACTCGATGGCGATGGCGGCGGCGACGCCCGCCGCCTGGCCGAGAGCGTAGCAAGTCGCCTGCACGCGCATTGAAGACATGGCGACGTGCGTGGCCGAGATGCTGCGACCGGCGACGATCAAGCCTTCTACGTTCTGAGGCAACATGCAGCGGTACGGTATATCGTAGCCGTCCAGCTTCCGCTCGTCGGTGTTCGTTCCTCCGGTCGGATTGTGGATGTCGATCTCGTAGTTGGTCTGAGCGACTACGTCCTCGAAGCGGCGACCGCTCGTCAGATCGTCTTCCGTCAGCGTGTAGCGGCCTTCGATCTGGTTCGTTTCCCTGACGCCGACCTGACCCGGAACATGGGACAGAATATGGTTCGGATGGTTCGTCCGCTGCAAGTAATTGGCGACGGACAGCGCTTGCCGGAGCGATTCCTTTTCCGCGTAGTTAATGTCTTTGATCTTGGCCCCGTTGCCCTTTACGCGCGTCATGTTGACGAGCAGCGTGCCGTCCCCCATGCCTCCCCAGTACAGATGGCGGCCTTGCGGAAGGTCGGGGATGGAGTCGTATTTGTAACAGTCTTCCGGTAGCTTTTGGCGGACCGGCTTGCCAGTGTCCTGCATCATGAACATGAGCGTCATCGGCTGGGTCAGTCCGTCTTCGTCGCGTCCGGCCCTGGTAGGCACGCCGGAATCCTGCGCGACCCTGGCATCTCCCGTGCAGTCGATCACGACGCGGCCACCGAACGCGCGGAGCCCTTCCCGCGTGTTAGCCACGACGCCGACGACCCGGTTATCCTCCATAATGGAAGAAACGAAGCTGACGTGGTAATAAACTTCGACGCCTTCCTTCTCGAGCTTGCCGTTCAAATAATGGCGAAGCTCGAACGGCGAGTATTGCGGCCAGATCGACTCGTGATGAGAGCTCGGCAGCGCTTCCGGCAGAAATTCTGAGATAAACTCCCGGTAGATGCCCGTCACGTTGCCGACGCCCATGAATACGCTTACGTTGCCTAGCGTTCCCATGCCTCCGAGTTGTCCCGACTGCTCCAGCAAAATTGTTTTCTGCCCGCTACGCGCGGCGCTAATCGCCGCCGCCGTTCCCGCGGGCCCTCCTCCGACTACAATGACGTCGGCATCGTCGAAAACGGGGATGTTGCGCTCCAGCTTAATTTCGCGATTTGACATAATGATCGTCTCCCATCCTCAATTTGTTCTTCTTGGTTTCAATTGTAGGGAAAATGAAACCTTTTTTATAGTTTTATTTTTGTTACAATTAGTACAGGTTAAATGTGCAAGGAGGAGCAATCATGTCTATGAGGAAAAAAGTGACCCTGCAGACGATTGCGGACGAGCTAGGGTTGACGATTCATACCGTATCCAAGGCGCTGCGGGGTTTGCCCGGCATGTCCGAGACGACGCGCAAGGCGGTCGCGGATCTTGCGCGCGAGCTGGGGTACCGGACGAAGGAACAGGATGCGGGCGTCGCAGCGGAACGTATTCCTTGGGCGGGGGCGAAGCCCAGGAGGTTCGCGATGCTGATCGTCGGCGACTCCGATTTTCACCAGATGCAGCTCGAGGGGGTGCGCGTCCGCCTGAACGAACTGGGGCATTCGCTCTATTCGCTGCTAGTGCCCGCCGAGATCGACGGCGTGGACGAGCTCCGGCATTGGCTGGACAACAACGGACTGTCCTTCGCGGACGGGCTGTTCCTGACGGCGGTCGTCCCGGAGTGGATGGAGGCCGTCCTGCTGGAGCTTCCGATGCCCAAGGTACTCATCAATTACCCGCCGGACGTTACGGCGGTCGACAGCGTCATCTGGGACGTGGAATTCGCCATCCATCTATCCATGGAAGAGCTGTACCGGGCGGGACATCGCGACATTTTGTATATAGGGGAAATCAGTCGGCTAAGAGGGTTCCGCTTGCGTTGGAGCGCGTTTGCGGCGGCAGCGGATCGTCTGGGGCTGCCGAATTTGGCGAATCCCGACGAGCATGTGACGGGCAGCGCCTCCGATCGCTCGGCATGGATGGAGCAGCTCGGCTCCAAGCTCAGCTCCGGCCGCTATACGGCCGTTATAGCCGCTATTCCCGGCGTGGCCGAATGGGTGTACGTGGCCTCGGGGTTCTTGAAACTGAGCATTCCGAAGGATATTTCCTTGGTCGGCATGGAGAACGAAGCACATCCCCGTTACGAAGGCACGTCAAGGCCGCTCCTGCTCGTTCGCGAGGCGGGCGAGCGCGCGGCGGAGCTCATGCTGCGCAGAATCACGAATCCTCTGCTACCATATGAGCAAGTGAGGCTGCGGGGAGCGTTTCACCCGGGGGAAACGATCCTCGCCCGGAAGCCATAGAGGACAAAAAAGTCATGAATCTACTGATTGTGGTCATGACTGTCCTCTATCGGCCAATTAGGTAAGCGTTTACAATCGAAGGTGGGCGATCGCTGGCAATGGGGCAGCGGCATTGTTCGCCTTTTCTTATATGCATCCGGGTTTGAAAGGAGGGGAGGGAAATGATGGTTGGCGAAAAGCGGAAGTCGGCTGTCGTATTGGCAACGGCCTACATTCTCGGAGGGTTGCTGATTCTGCTCGCTTGCGTCGCATGGTTCGTCGGACGCACGGACGCAAGGCCGGAGCAAGCCGTCGTTGCCGAGATAGAAGGGGAGCCCGTGACGGAGGAGGAATTCCGATGGGTGTTGGGACGGGAGCGGTCAGGCGTTATTGAGCAGTTCAAGCGCGATCATAAAGTCGTTGTCGACAAAACGTTCTGGCAGCGAGAATACGATGGCGTTACGCCGTTGGAGACCGTCAAGCGGAGGGCGCTCGATTCGGTGGCGCGCATGAAGGTACTGCTTCAGCTGGCCGAGCGGCAGGGCATCATTGAGGATGCTTCGTACGAGGGGCTTCTGCTGGAGATGGAGCGGGAGAACGCCAGGCGGGCGAAGGCGCTTGCGGCAGGGCTTCCGGTGTACGGTCCGTCTCGATTCGATTGGAGCGATTTCGCCGACTTTTATATCGGACGGATGACGATCGAGTTGAAGGACAAGCTCGCCGAGACGGTGCTGGCGATGACGGAGGATCGGTTGAAACGGCATTACGAGGAAATAAAGGAGGAGCTGTTCCGACTGGAAGGCGAAACGCGGTTCTATGCCATATCCGCCCCGTATCGGATAGACGGCGTAGAGGATGGGGAACGGAAGCGTGAAGCGGCATCCGCGCTCGGCGAAATACGCGCTCGTCTGGCTGCGGGCGAAGCGGCGGGCCCCCTGTTCGACGAGCTGGGCAAAGAAACCGCGAAAGCGGGAGAGTCTTCCGTGCTGCATGCGGCAGAAGAGCGCTTTGATGCGGCATCGGCGCGTTATTACTACAAAACGCTTCCGCCATTGTACGAGCTGCTTGCCGATGCGCCGAAGCCCGGCACCGTCGGGCCGATCCTCGACGACGAGGCGAACGGACGATACATGCTGGCCGTCGTCATCGGCAGCGAGGCAGGCGGTTACGCGGGCTTTGAGGAAAGCAAAGACAAGGTGCGGCAGCATGCTCTGGAAACGGTGTACGCCGAATACGTCGACAAGTTGACGAAGGAAGCGCGGATCGTCACGATAGGCAGGCTTTACGAAGGAATCACATTGGAGTAACGGAGAGGATGAGAATAATGGGAATCATGAATAAGCTTCATTCCAGGCTGGCCGTGCTGGCGCTGATATGGATCATGCTGGTTGCGATGATTACGCCGATGGCGGCTTCCGCGGCGGCTGGAGAATCTTCTAACTCGGCGGCGGGCATTAGCGGCGAGGCTGCGGCTGCGACGGGAACGGTCTATTACGTCGACGATCTGGAAGGCAGCGACGAGAACGCGGGCACGAGCCCGGAAGAGGCTTGGCAAACGCTCGACAAGGTGAACGCGAACCCGTTCCAGCCTGGCGATGCCATCCTGTTCAAGGCCGGCGGCGCTTGGTCCGGCATGCTGAGCCCACAAGGCTCGGGCAGCGACGGAGAGCCCATCGTCATCGACAAATATGGCGAAGGGGAGAAGCCTCTGATCGCGGGGGACGGCGCCGACGCGGCGATTTACTTCTACAACCAGGAGTATTGGGAAGTCCGAAACCTGGAGATCACGAACTTCGCCGAGCTGCCGGGACAGCGCCGGGGCATCCACGTGTCCGGCGACAGCGGCAACGACTGGAGCAACATGAGGGAGTACAAACACTTCGTGTTCGAATTTTTGGAGATCCACAGCGTGAAGGGACAGCAGGGCGGCGGCTGGCATAGCGGCGGCATCATCGTCTGGGGACCGGCCTGGAATTATGCCGTATCCGACGTCGTCGTGCGCAACAACAAGATTTATTCGCTCGACAGCGTCGGCGTATACTTAAACGGGGCGACGCGCAACTTCTCGTCGGGCAACAAGATCGAGAACAACATGATTTACGATATTTCGGCGGACGGAGCAGTATTGCTCAATACGACGGACGGCATCATCCAGAACAACGTCGTGTTCGACACGCACAAGCGGGCTGGCGGGTACCACGTGCCTCTCTGGACTTGGGGCACGCAGGACGCGGTCATTCAATACAACGAGGTATTCAACACGTATCCAGGCGGCGACGCCATGGCCTACGATTCGGATTTCAACAGCATGGGGACGATTATTCAGTACAATTATAGCCACAACAACGCGGGAGGCTTCGTGCTCGCGATCAACGACGGCACGAATAGCGCCAACTTCAACAGGGATACGATCATCCGCTACAACATCAGCCAGAACGACAAGCATACGGTCTTCACGATCGGCGGGCCGGTAGAGAATACGCTCATTCACAACAACACCGTCTACCTGCCCGAGCATGCGACGACGCGCGTGGTCGGCAGCGGCGAATGGGGCGGCTACGCAACGGGTACTTACTTCTACAACAACGTGCTGGTCAACCTCGGCACGGGCGGATACTCGTTCGGGCAAAGCACGAACAACGTATTCGACAGCAACCTGTTCTACGGCAACCATCCGGCGAACGTAGTCGCGATGGACGCGAACGCGATTACGGCCGATCCGCTCCTGGCGTCTTCGGGCTCGGCGACGATCGGCAGGGACACAGTAGACGGCTACCAGCTGCTGCAAGGCTCCCCAGCCATAGGAGCAGGACGGGGCATCCCAGGCAACGGAGGGCTCGATTATTGGGGAAATGCCGTGTCGGCAACGGCAAGTCCGAACATCGGCGCGTACGAAGGGCCCGGCCTTGATCCGGCCAACCTGCCTCCGCTGCCGCCGTCGCCGGAGGACGCGAACCTGCTAGCGAATGCAGGCTTCGAGAGCGGAGACTTTACGGGCTGGGGCTTCCATTACAACGGCGCGGAAATCGCGAGCTCCGGCATGCGCTCCGGCGCTTACGCGGCCAAGCTCGCGAACGCGGGCTCCGGGATGGAGCAGCAGCTATCAGGACTGGAACCGAACACGATGTACATTTTGTCGGGTTACGGGAAGGGCGTCGGCGGCGGATCCGCCGTATTGGGCGTCAAAAACTACGGCGAGACGTTCCAGGACGTTCATGTGAATAGCACGGCTTACGGGTATAAGGACATCGTCTTCCGCACGGGGGCGACGAATACGAGCGCCACGATTTATCTGTACAAAAGCGGCGCTGCTGGCGAGGTCTACTTCGACGATCTGTCGCTCATCGAATACGGCGAAGTGCCTGGCTCCGCGCCGGCGATCGTCGTTCCGCCGCCCGTTTTCGTGGAAGGCGACAGCGACAACTTCAATGCCGCCGAGCTTGACGACCAATGGAACTTTATACGCGAGAATAACGCCAAGTGGTCGCTGGATGATCGCGCAGGCTACATGACGATTGCCGGCGAATCCGGCGATATCGTGGACGGCCAGGCGACCGCCAAAAATATTTTGCTTACCGGCGCGCCGGAAGGCGACTGGACGATCGATACGCGGATGGTCGGCAAGCCGACGTCCCAATGGTCGCAAGGTGGTCTAATCGTCTACGAGAACGACCAATCGTACCTGCGGCTGACGCGGCTGTTCGGCAGCGGCAACCAACTGCAGTTCACGAAGCAGATCGACGCCGTCCGCCAGCATGAGGAGGTAGCCGACACGATCAATTCGGAAGTGGCTTACTTACGTATCGTAAAGCAAGGCAATAGCTATAGCGGCTATTATTCGGCTGACGGCATCTCCTATACGCAAGTATGGACGACGCAGACGGCCGATCTTGCGGAGCCGAAAATCGGATTTATCGTCTGCGCGGGAACGGGACTGACGGCATCGTTTGATTACTTCCATATCACGCCGGCGGACGCGACCAACCCGCCTTCGGTTACCGGCGTCTCTCTGGATGCGTCCGAATTGAGCGTTCATGTCGGCGAAACCGCAGTGCTGTCGGCAACGGTCGAACCGATCGAAGCGGGCAACAAAGCGGTCGCATGGAATTCAAGCAATCCAGCCGTCGCGCAAGTGGACGCGGGCGGCTACGTGACCGCCAACGAAGAAGGCACGGCCGTCATTACCGCGACGACGGAGGATGGCTCGTTAACTGATACGGTCGCCGTGGAAGTGCTGCCGCCGAAGCCGGGCAATGTCGCTCCGCTGGCGACCGCGACCGCGAGCTCCAGCCACGAGAACGGCAGTTTCCCGCCGTCGCTCGCCATCGACGGCATCAAGAATCAGGATGCCAGCCGCTGGATCTCGAACACGACGGCAGCCGGCCCCCATTGGGTAGAGGTGGCATGGGATTCTTATTACGAGATCGACCAAGTCAACGTGTATAGCGGCTTCAGAAGCTTGAACGACCGCCAAATTTCCGATTTCGCCATCCAATATTGGGACGGAATGGCTTGGCAGACGGCCGCGACGGTGACGGACAATGCGCAGGACGGCAGGTATGATCAATTCAACGAGCTGACCTTCCCGGCGATCGTCACGAATAAGCTGCGCATGTGGATTACGGCAGGCAGCGGGCACGATAACATCGCAAGGCTGTTCGAGCTCGAGGCGTTCGGCATCGAGACGGAGGTGGATCCGTTTCCGGCCGCCTTCATCGCGGTGACTGGCGCAAACGGCGCGGTAAGCTTGCCGATTAACGGCACGCTGCAACTAACGGCTTCCGTGTTGCCGGCGAACGCCACGGACAAGACCGTGACATGGACGGTGACCGATGTTAATGGCAGCCCGACTTCGCTCGCTACCATTGATCAGAACGGCTTGCTCGCGACTCAGGCGACAATCGGTAGCGTGAAAGTGACGGCAACGGCGAACGACGGCTCCGGCGTATCCGGAGACCTGATCGTCACGATTCTGTCCGCTCCGCCGACTATGAGCAATATCGCGCCGCTTGCCGCGTTGACGGCAAGCTCCACGCACCTGAGCAACGCGAAGGAGTTGGCGACGGACGGCCTCAAGACCAACGCCAGCCGGTGGATTTCGGCATCCGGCCTGACGGCCCCGCAGTGGCTTGAACTGGAGTGGGACGCTCCGCAGACCATTAACGCCGTTAAGGTGTGGAGCGGCTTCCTCAGCTATGGAGGGCAGCAGCTCGCGGACTTTCTGATTCAATATTGGGACGGCTCGGCGTGGCAGACCGCGGCTAGCGTCGCCGGCAATACCAGCGATTATTTCAATGGGGGGTATAACAACTTGACGTTCCTCGCCGTGACGACCGACAAGCTGCGGTTATATATAACCAAAGGCAGCAAGAACGACAACATGGCCAGGTTGTTCGAGGTAGAGGTATGGGGGGCGGAGGCGCCTTAGGCGACGGTCTCTTGATTTAATGGAATGTATAAGTTTTCTCATACTGAGCTGTCGATGAAATCATCGACAGCTTTTCCATGCCTATAGGCGGCTTGAAAGTCATGAGATTACCGATAGAAGTAATATAAATCGCCTTATGGATTGTTATGGAATCCATTACAATTTAAAGTTTTTAATTATTTTAAATGTTGTTGATAAAGGTTAATTCTGATGACGACAGCACTAACGCGACCTTCATTTCCAACGTCACCAGTGCAAGTAGCCAAAATGCGATCTTCCTAGTTGGTGTATTCTTTGGTTTTTAAGGAAAATTGTGTCGAATATAACCAGAAATAAAAGGATTGTCTACTGCTAATTCACGTAAACCTCTTCTACACTAAAACAAGATATAGAAAAATATTTAAGTACGTCAGCCGCCCATTCGGAAGAGATAGCGCTTCTCCCGTAGGTGGCGGACGCTGCTGCAAGTCATCCCACTTAATCGTAGGAAGTAGGTCATCGATTGATGCCTGAACGCTTCGGAAATCTATTGAAAAGAATGAAACAAGTTACAATTATTGGATATCATGGTGCGAATAACTTTGGTGATGATATGATGCTGAAATCCATTATTACAATTTAAGAAGAAGCTAACGTTAAGATCAATATTGTCGGGTTTGGAGAAATAAACTGGATCGACCCAGAGATAAAGGTAGGCAAGCTGCTTGGCAGAAAGTTCAAGAAAGAAAATTTGAAGTTATTCCACGAATTTTCCCGCGACAGCGATTTAGTCATATGGGGCGGAGGTACTTGCTTCACGGACGAAGAAGGAGACGGATTTTTTGATTTCATGATCCGTGCCAAGCTAAGGGGAAAGAAAATCGGCTACTACAGCGTGGGCATAGGCGCATTAAATCAACTCAGCCGAAAGCTGAAAACGAGGGCGTTGATCAATCTATCGTCATACGTTGGATTGCGGGACGATACATCGTTCAAACAGGCAAGTCAATATACCTTCTTCAATAAGAAGAAGGTAGAAAGAATGGAAGATGCGGCCAACGAAAGCATTATGACATTAGTAGAAAGCCGCCCAAGACAGCGGTTGAATCAAGACAACAAGAAAAGTCTGCTGCTGGCTTGGAGAAATCTGAGAGCGTACAGCAAGGACACGACCGGAGATAACTTCGAAATAATTGCCCGTTATTGCTTGGAGCTGTATCGCGAGCATCAGTTGGAACAGATTACGATTATGGACATGGATTCATGGCAGGACAATAGAGTCGGAATGAAGTTCGTCGAAATACTGAACAGCCTAGAACCTTCAATCCCGGTTAACCATCACACAACCAAGGATTATCTGGAAAAATATCAGCTGATTGCGAAAGCCGACCTCATCCTCACTTCCAGATTGCATGTTGCCGTATGCGCTCATTATTTGAATATCAAATGCCTGGCCTATAATTACTCTCCGAAAATTCAATACTTCGTTGATGAATGCGGGAATTCCGATATCGTACTGCTGGAAAAAAATTTAAAAGTGAGATAAACATAGCGAGGAGAAATGAAATGAGTGCGGTTTCGATCATCATGCCAACAGCCGAGGTTGCGGAAGACATTCGGCGCGAGCTGACCAAGAAACACGATTTGAGCGAGCTCCAGCGGATGTGGAGCGTTCGGTTGCCGCAGCTGCGGGAGGATTTCCTGCGCGGTTGGGTGACGAACCGGTACGCGGATTGGGAGCTGCGCAGACACTCGGCGGAATTGCGAATGGAGCTTTCAGAACATGCGACGTACGCGGTGGCGGTATGCGTGATCGACCCGCTGTCTGAAGACGAGACGCGCTTCGCGGCCGCGGACTTGCCTTTGCTGCAGTTCTCGCTAGAGAGTATTGCCAAGGAAGCGCTGCCGCCCGAAGAAGCTACGGTATTTAACGATGCTAATGGCTCGCTCGTCCTCCTGTTCGTGAACCGAGAAGAGGAAAGCGTCAGCGACCTGACCAATCGAGTCAATGTTAGGCTAACGAGGCTCCTTAACGTCGTGAAGGAATGCTTGAAGCTGACGGCGAGCGCCGGTTTGGGCAGCGCGGGTGACTTCGCGAGCGTGCCGCGCTCCTATCAGCAGGCCTGCCAAGCGCTTCAGGAGCGGGCAGTCTACGGCAACGGCATCGCGATTCCGTATCCGGAAACTTCGAGAAACGGAGGGGCGATCCTGCTCGATACGGATTTTGAACGGCAACTAGAAATAGCCGTCCATACGGGCGAGAGGGAGAAGACGGATGCCGTGATCGACGGCTACGTGGAGAAGGCGTACGCGAGCGCGGATTCCTCCGAGCTCATCTACGAACACCTGCTGTATTTGAGCGGCGTGTTCACCCGCATGATTCAGACGCAGGGATGGTCCATGCAGCGGGTGCTGAACGGCGACTACAGGCATTTCATCGCGCTGGATACGCTTGTTTCCAAGGACCAAATCGTGCAGTGGGCGAAGCGGGTCAACCTGAATATCGCGGCCTACACGGCGAACGAGAGGCAGCGCTCCAGCCATAAACTTGTAAAGCGGATTATCGAGACGGTAGACCGGCAATTGGAGGGAGACTTAACTCTCCATACGCTGGCGGAGCGCATGTACGTGAATCCTTCGTATCTGAGCCGCTTGTTCAAGCGGGAGACGGGAGAAGCGTACTCGGCTTACGTGCTGGCGAGGCGAATGGAGAAAGCGAAGCAGCTGCTGCTCGCGGACGCCAAGGTGTACGACGCGTCCGCTGCCGTGGGGTACCAGGACATTAGCTACTTTGCCAAGGTGTTTCGCAAATATTGGGGCGTGGCTCCGAGCGAGCTGAGAAAATAAGCCTTAGTAAAGATTGAAAATAGGAATGGCGGCGCTTAGGAGGGGATCCTTTGCACCGCCATTATTTAAGTCCGTTGTAAAATCTTCCGCTTGTATAGAATCATATGCTTTGTTCGTCGATGAACCCGAATCGTTCGGCCATGCGGACCAGCACGGTCGCCGCCTGCGCGCGGCTAACCGCGCCTTGCGGCTCGTAGGCATTCGCCGATACGCCCTGCATAATGCCGAGCTCGTACGAGATCCGCACGTCGTCTGCATAAACGGCGCGAATGCTGGCGAAGTCCTTGAACTTGACTACCATATCCATGGTTTCCGCCGCCGGCACAACTTTCAGAGCGTTTGCCATCGCCGCGATTATGACGGCCATCTCCTCCCGCGTTATCGCTTGATCCGGGAGGAAGCGATTGCTTTCTTCCGCGACAAGCCCGCTTAGCAAGCCCGCCGCGCTCAGCTTCGAGACGGCGTCGTAATAGGCATGTCGCTTCGGCACGTCGAAGTAGGAAGGCGCATTCGCATCAGCTGCCGGAAGCTGCAGCAGATTCGCGGCCATCCGCGCGAATTCCGCGCGCGTCACGGAGCGGGAAGGGGCGAAGGCGCCTGCCCCCGTGCCGATCGCGAGCCGCTTCGCCGCGGCCAGCTTGATCGCATCCGCATACCACATGCCCGCGGCTACGTCTTTGAACGAAACGGCGTTTGAAGCGACGATGTACGTGCTGTTCGTCATCGAGGAGATGACAACGGAGGCCTTACCGTTCTCCAAGAGGAGTCGATGCGGCACGAATTGCAGCTTGCCCGACGTTTCGTCCAGCTTCCATGCTCCATACAGCTCCGGCAGCTCCATTGAACCGTTAGCAGAAGTCGGGAGCGCGACCGTGCGGACGATCGGCATCTTAAATTCCGACAGCTCGGCGATACGTTCTCCGTTAACGGCATGAATCACTTCCAGCGTAAACGATACGCCGGCGAGCAGCTTGCCTTGCGTCGTCTGGGATGCGACCGCTTGCCCCGTCGCGGCGTCGCTTGCGGCGTCCGCGAGCGTCAGCCGGAAGGCGGCTTGCGCGGCGGTCAGTCCTTTGGCGGCCAGCAGCTCCTCGAAGCCGGGGTCGAAGCTAGCCCAATTCGTCGGCAGACGGTAACTGCCGGCTGGCGACTTCACGAGCGTGAAGGAGCCGGGATGCTCCAACGCCATGCGGGCGAGCTCCGTCGCCGGGACGGTCAAGCTAGCCGTTCCGCCGTTCTCCGGCATGACGATTTCGTACGAGTTGCCATTTTGGCGATAGACGGGCGTACCGCCAGGCTTGCCGTTCACGAGGATGCCGCTTCCGCGGGTTGACGGCGTGCCCGAATCGCCATCGCCGTCGCCATTGCCGCCCGTTGCCGGGGGCTCCGGCGCATCCGCTTTCAGCACGATCTGGCCCCATTTCTCGCGATTGGAGGAGTTACCGTCCACGCCGTTCCAGAAGAACTGACGTTCACGGCCTCTCGCGCCGCCTTCGTCAAAGCCCATGTCGTACCGGATGACGGTGCCGTCCGCGGCGCTGTCGACGCCGATATCGGCGAACGCGATGCGAGCCTCGATTGTGTATCCCAGTCCGTCCGCGTCAAGCTCTGCCGCCATTTCGACAGGCGGCTGCTCTTGCTCCCTATAGCCGTACCAGTAGGACGCCGTATGCATGACGCCTTGTTCGTCCATCGCGGCGGCCAGCAGCAGCTGGGTATCGCTGAACTGCATCGAGCCGCCGTCGTTCACGTTGTCCGGGCCGAAGAACAGCTCGATCGCATCGCCCGCCCACAGATAAGCTTTGGCCGCGGGGACCGTAAGCGCCTTGACGACGTTCGGACTCGACATCGGCGTCGGATCGTCGATATGCGCCCGCAGATAGAGGGCTTCGTCATCCCAGGTCAAATTCATCCGCGCGCCGATGCCTTGTTTCATGACGCCGAGCACCAGATCGATGTCGGAGAGATTGGCCGTGACGGCTTGATCCCACGGTTGCTCGAAATCGCCGGGAACGGGAGCCGTCGCGGACTGCGGCACGTCCAGCTTTTTGTCCGAGGTCCGTTCGGTTTGCCCTGGCTTGAAGGCATGCTGGTAAGGCGCAATGCTGCCCAGCATGAGATCGTAGAGCTTGTCGTTCGTGTCCGATACCGACTGGAGGAACTGCCTGTAGGGCCGACCCGCGACATTAAGAAGGCCAATCGCGCCTGCCTCGCCGTCCAATCCCTGAAACCAGCGGCCGGTCGGCGCCTGATCGAGGAACGCGAACCAGTTTGCGCCGACGACGTAGCCGGAAGCGGCCGCCTTCTCCACGTAGTTGCTGTACATCAGCCCTTTCTCTGTCTCGTTCTCGGCCATGCGCGCGCCGAATGTCAGCCCCGTCGTCGGATCGCCGTAATGGAATTCGGTCATGATGAACGGCGTGCCGCCCGATAGCCCGTACAGATGCTCCAGCATGTCCAGATTGAGGTCGTAGGTGTAATAGTTGTACGTCAGGACATCCATGTATTTGCCCGCGTACTCGGCGAGATAGTCGCGCAGCTTGGAGTCGTTCATGACGTTCGCCAGCCATCGGTCGCCCATGACGAGATGGCCGGGATCGTATTTTTTCGTATAAAAGGAGATTTGTTTATAAAGTTCGTCCAGATACAGCTTCGTAAAAGCGTCCATATCCCGCGTCGCAAGCTCCGTCTTCACGGCGAAGGATAGCCCCTTCAGCGCCTCGAAGCTCGGGGCGTCGAGCGCCCACGCGGCGTTGAAGTCCGCGATGCCGCCGTATTTGCCCTCCAGCATCTCTACGAGTCGGAGCTTGCTGCCCGTGGAGGCGCCGGCCGCCGGCACGGCCGTCTTCAGCTTGTCGTAGCGCAGCTCGTTCGCGAACATGTAGCCGATCAGATTGCTGTCGCCTTCGTTGGCGGCAAGACTTTGGAAGCGCGTATCCATCTGGGAAACCATGTTCGGGTGGAAAATATCGAACAGGCCGCTGTCCCCGATCTTCAGATCCGGCATGGGCAGCCAGTCGACATACGGCATGTCTTTCGCATTCGACCAGGCGCCAAGTCCCGTGAACCCGAGCGACTTGACGAGATCGACGCTGTCCGCCGAATATCGCGCCTGATCGAAAGGTACTCCCGTCCGGCGAATTTCGTTCGCGATGTAGAAGGAGAAGTTGCCGCTGCCGTCGTAGGCGGTCGCGAACTCGCCGGACTTGGAAGGCAGCCATTCGTAGACGGACTCGCGTCCACCGACGACCGTTCTCGTCTCATCGACGTAGCCCGTTCCGTTCACGGCGAGATGGAAGTACAGGTTGCCCAGCGGGTTCACCATAACCGACTTCCCGTTCAGCTTCTCGATATGGAAGTAGCCGGTTTCTTTAAAGCCGTACACCCCCTTGCTGCCCGCAAGGCCGCCGTAGGCATCCCTGTCGCCCGGAGCGGTCAGGCTCTCCAGGAAAGCATGGTCGGATTCGGCCGCGGCCGCGAATTCCACGTCGCTATGGATTTTGCCCGGGAACTCGGCGGAGCGGATCTGCCCGTACGAATCGACCAGCAAGTCCTCGGCGTTTACGTACGAGAACGTCCTGACGGGGCTTTTCCGCTTGCCGTCGATCTCCGTCCAGGCCGTAATGGACGTGGTACCGTTCATCCGGATCGGCGCCTCGTACTTCAATTTGGCTGCGCTGCCCGCGATCGTGTAATAGATGGCGCCGCCGCTCTCCGTCGTCGATAACGCGACGAATTGGCCAGGCACAATGTTGCCCGAATCCGGGTTCGCCGTTACCGGCGCGGCATCCGGCATCTCGATCTCGTCCAAATTCAGAATGACGAACGCTCCGTCCGTTTCCCAATGGACATTGCCCTGCTCGAAGTCGGGATTCGGCAGCAGATTGTTGAAGCCGTCCGTAAAGAGCAGCATATCGTCCAGATAGAGAACGCCCGTATCGTCCGCGCTGATCAAGCTCAGTTCATATTCGCCTGTCTGCCCCGCGATGAAGGAGAACGAAACCTCGTTCCAATCGCCGGTTCCGTTTTCAAAGCTTTCCTCGGCCAGCACCTGCGACTCTTCGCCGGCTTTGCTAAGCCTGATGGAGAATGCGGCATCGCCTTTGATCCAAGCTTTGAACGTATGGGGTTTGCCCGCCGCAAGCGGGAGAGGGGAGGAGAGGACGGCTGCCGTCCCCGCCTCGCCCGCGGCCGCATCCAGCTTCATCGCCCACCTGCCGCTATGTGCATCCGTGTTGTCCCCTTGCGCCGAATAATCGATCGGGGCGAAGTGTTCCGAGGGATGCCACCACCTCGCGCCTCCGTCCTCGAAGTTCTCGTCGATGACGGGATCGCCGCCAAGCGGGGACAGCCGAACGTCGTCGACGTAGATGCGCCCCGCCGTTCCGCTGTTGTCCCTGTCGCCGATCTTGATGTTGTATTTGCCCGTCGCGGCAGGGGTGTACGTCGCCGATACGTATTGCCATTCGTCCGTTGCGGCGAAAGGTTTGGCAAGCACCTCCGCCCAAGACGTCGTATTCTGAATAACGAGCGCCATGCGGCCGGAGCCTTTGATCCAGGCGCCGAACTCGTAGGTTACGCCCGCGGTTAGCGTGGGCTGCGCCGAATAACTCGAGCCGTTCGTATTGCCGGTTCCCTTGACGTCCGCCGTCAGCGACCAAACGCCGCTGCGCGTGAAGGAGGTGCGGGAGGGGACGCTTACCGCGTCCGTTACGTTGCCATTGCCGCCTCCTTCGCCCGGCTCCTCGGGCTGCTCATATTCGCCAGTCGCGCCAAGCAACAGGATATAATCGACCTTGAAGTTGTCCCAGTTGTCCATCACGTCGTCGGGGTTGATCTGCAGCTTTACGGTTGCTCCATCCGGAATCTGCACATCGTCGATGACGACGTAGCCGTAGCTGTCGGACCAGGATCGTCCGTGCTCCTCGAACAGAATATTCGGTTTCACCAGCACGTTGTTGACGTAAAGCGAAGCCTTCTGATCGGATTGCCAGCCTTGATAGACGATCGCGATGCCGTCGTCCGCCTTGTTCGCGTTCGCGAATGTCAGCGAGTTGACGGAGCGGTACATGACGGCGAACTGACCGCCGGATGCCCATGGATCGCCGTGCAGCTTATTGACGGGACCTGCCAGAACGCCGTCCTCGCCTTCGATCTTCACATAGTCGCCGCCGATGCCGGGTATATCCGAAGGGGCGATGGCGGGCGAAGTGTTCGGCTCGCCGTCCGGATGCCACAGCTCGGCGAACTTCGCCGACGATTCCGGGAAGGCGACTGTGTCGTACAGATCGTGATCGCCGTCGCTGGCCGACACGTTGAAGTAAACATGCCACGCTACATTGTTGTTCTCGATCCATTCATACATTTTCTGGATAAAATACGGATTGTCGCCGCCGCCCATGCCGTCTTCGGCGCGCAGCGCGAGTCCCCATTCGCAGATGCCGAGCGGAACGCCTTGATCCTCGGCGAATCGGGCGATCATGTTCAGCCCCCAGTTGCCGTCGTTTACTTGGGCGTTCCAGGCAAGCTCTTGACGTCGCAGACGTTCGGTCGCGTCGGCGTCGCGATATTCCGGACCGTACAACGGCTTCCCGCCGCTCTGCGCCCAGGTCTGGTCGTAATGGTCGATGCCGATGAAATCAACGTAGTCCCGCCCCGGGAAAGCGGCCTCGAGATCGACGCCCCAGATGGAGGTGGACGGATTCCAGACGAATTTGAAGTTCTGGCCTTCAACGTCGCGTAGCGTCGTTACGAATTGGCGGAACGCTTCCGCGAAGTTTTCGGCTTTCTGCAGATGGTTCGGATCGTTGGCGTTGCCGATCGACCAGATGTACCAGCCGCCGTTGAACTCGTGGCCGAACCGGATCATCGCGTTCTCCATGCCTGCGGCGACGAGATTCTCGCCAAGTTGGCGGTAGTGGTCGTTGTAGTCGCCATTCGCCGAAGCAGCCAGACTGCCGCCCGATTTCGGGAACGGATAGGCAGCCCAGATCATGCGATCCGCGAAAGGCGTGCCTTCCCACGCGGCGAGCCGGTTGCCGCCTTCGAGATCGGACCAGGTGTTCTGCTCGAGGAAATCTTCCGCCAGCGCTGGCATCCGTCCGATCCATTCGCCGAAGTCGGCGACACCGTCCGGATTGCGGTCCCAGGAGTAGACGCCAAGATTATCGACGCCGTCGTATTGCTGGGCGGGCGGGTTGTCGGAGCGGTCGGGGTAGCGTGTAAAAACGTCACCCTTGTCGCCGCCCCAATATTTGAGCTGCTGCTCGAAGCCCGGATTAAGCAGCAGATTGTCGCTGCCCGCCGCGGCCGCGCCGAAGAAAACCTCGTCCGCGTACATCGTGCCCGCCGCTTCTGCCTGCGGATAGGCCGCTCCGGCGCTGTCGACGATGGAGAACACGACGGTGCCCGTGTACGTGCCGGAGTTGAAGCTCGCCGAGGCGTATGTCCACGTGTTGGTCGCTTTCGGTCGGATGTAGTGCAGATTCTCACCATTGCTTTTGGCCACCTTGATTGTGACCGCGCCACTGCCCCTCAGCCACGCACCGAACGTATAGTCCGTACCTGCGGCGATGCCGCCGATTTGCTGCGTCACCGTCTTCCAGTCGTTTGGCTTGCCTTTGGTTGCGGCCTGCATAGAGCGGCTTCCCGCGTAAATGTTGGCGGGGTCGTCCGGATTGCCGGGCTCTCCCGGATCGACAGGATCAACGGGATCCGTTGGATCTACCGGATCGATGGGGCCGCCCGGCGTTTCATGTTCCGCGGCTCCTCCGGCCACGCTGAACACGAGCGGAGAGCTATTGCTTGCGACGGTCCAATTCGTCAGTGCGTCCGAAGCCTCGAAGCCCGGATTGGCCAGACGGTTGACGCCGGAGCCGTTGACACCGAAAAAAACATCGTCGATGCGCATTATGCCCTGGGCTTCCGCTTGCGTAATGCCGGATCCTGGAACGTAAGCGCTGTCATAGATGGATACATGTAAATCTTCGTTGGTAGCGGCCGTATAATCCGCCGTCCAGTACGTCCAGCTACCCGTCGCTTTCTGACGGACGAAAGCCAGCGCGCCTCCCGAGCTTGAACCTTGAGACAGCTTCAAAGTAGCCGCTCCGGCGCCCTTGACCCACATGCCAAGCTCGTAAGTCATGCCCGCCGCGATGCCTGTCACCTTCTGGGTCAGATAAGCCCAGCCGCTCGATTTGGCGGCGAGTTCCGCCTTGAGCGAACGAACGCCTTTGTAGACGGTCGTGTCAACAGGCGGATCTTCCGGATCGCCCGGTTCTTCGGGCACGGAAGCGCCCTCGACGACGCTGAACACGTCTTTTTCGAGCTTATTCCACAGATTCATTCCGGCTTCGAAGCCGGCGTTCTGAAGCAGATTGGCGCCTCCGCCGCTCGTTCCCAAATAAGCGTCGTCCACGTACATGACGCCGGCCGCGGTGCTTTGCGGATAGGCCGTCGCGGCGCTGTCCACGATCGAGAACGTCATTTTGCCCGAACGCGATCCCGAATTGAAGTTGACGGAATGGTACGTCCATTCCCCCGTCGCGATCGGCCTCGTATACGACACCGTTGCGCCCCCCGCGGATACCTTCAGCGTTGCGATGCCGTCGCCTTTTACCCACATGCCGAACGAATAGTCGGTGTTCGCGGCGATGCCGTCGACCTCCTGCTCCATGTACGCCCAGTTGCCGGCGTCGCCTTTCAAGTCCCCCCTAAGCATCTGGGTTCCCGAGTGCGGAGCCGGAAATTCGGCCGTCTCGGCGGCCGAATTTCCGGCTGGGAATACGGAGAATAACAAGGTCGCCGCGCATAGCAGGGCGATAGCTTTGTTCCAAGCCTTTCTCTTTTTCATCATGACCTTCCTCTCTCGAATTTGCTGTGGTCTGTCGCATGATCGGTGAATCGATTTCATTCTAGGAGAGAAAGAGACTGGATTATAGTTTCATTTTTGTTACAATCAAATTAATCTCGTATGTGGGAGGGAGGGAGAGGCCATGCCAAAAAAGAAAGCGGTTACTCTGCGGACGATCGCCGATGAGCTGGGACTGACGATTCATACGGTGTCGAAGGCACTGCGCGGGCTGCCGGGCATGTCGGAGTCGACGCGCAAGGCGGTTGCCGATCGGGCGAGAAAGCTTGGTTACCTGACCAAGGAGCAGGAGGCGGGGATGTCCGCGGAGCGGATCCCTTGGACGAACGCAAGGCCGCGGCGGTTTGCGATGCTGATTATCGGGGACACGAATTTTCATCGGTTGCAGCTTGGAGGCGTCCAATATCGTTTGGACGAGCTTGGCCATTCCTTGTATCCGCTCGTCATCCCGCCAACCGTTTCCGAGGGAGCCCCCTTCGAGGCATGGCTTGCCGAACACGACCTCTTTTTCTCGGACGGTCTGTTCCTTACTGCGGCGCTGCCGGAGTGGATGGAGACCGCGCTGTTGAAGTTGCCCATGCCCAAAGTACTCATCAACTATCCGCCGGATATGGCGGAGGTGGACAGTGTTATCTGGGATGTTGAATACGCGATGCAGCGTTCGGTGGAGGAGCTATACCGCCGCGGCCATCGCCGCATCCTGTACGTGATCGACATTGAGCCGCTGCGGGGCTTCCATCTTCGCTGGAAGGCGTTCACGGCGGCAGCTGCGCGGCTGGGGCTGGAGAGCCTCGCCGAACCAGCCATTCATGTCGTCAGCCCCGCGTCGGATCGGCTATTCTGGCTGTCGCAGCTTAAAGAGCGACTAAGCGCCGGGGCTTTCACGGCCGTTATCAGCGCAGTGCCGGGGATGGCGGCCTGGGTGTACGAAGCGGCCGGCGATCTTGAACTTCGCGTTCCTGAACAGATATCCCTCGTGGCTATGGAGAACGAGGAGAACCCGTCGCTGCCGGGATTGTCGAGGCCGCTGCTGTTGGTCAGGGAAGCGGGAGAGAGAGCCGCGGAGCTCATGCTGCGCCGAATCGCCAACCCGCTGCTTCCCTACGAGCAAGTCAGGCTGCGCGGCGGTTTCCATGCAGGAGCAAGCATGAGGGAACGCTTCTGATTTTATATACCAGCAAACGCAGGGTCGATAGGAGGCTTTGCGTTTTTTTTCGTTCCCTGGTTCGGTAGCAAACTGTGTCGAATAAGACCAGAAATAAAAGGATCGACCGCTACTCCCCATTCGCAGTCTCCCCTACAATGAGAGACAAGACAGAGAAAAGTAGGTGGAGAACGTGAGCAAACGTAGCGGAGGAGAAGGCGCTCTCCTCGGAACCGGCGGACGGCGCTGGAAGCTGATTCGAGGCAATCTGGATATGTATTTGCTGCTTATTCCGGGCCTTGTATTCTTGTTATTATTCAAATACACGCCGATGTATGGAATCATCATCGCCTTCCAGGACTTCAACATCTTCGGCGGCATATCCGGCAGCGAGTGGGTAGGCACGGCGCAGTTCGAGCGACTATGGCATTCGGACGAATTCCTGCAAGTGCTGATTAATACGCTGCTCATCAGCTTGTACAAAATAACGATTTTATTCCCGATCCCGATCGTCATCGCGCTTATGCTCAACGAAGTGCGGCGCATGTTCTTCAAGCGCACAATCCAGACGATCATCTATTTGCCCCATTTCCTCTCATGGGTCATCATCTCAGGCTTGTTCCTTAACATCCTGTCGCCAAGCGGCGGGATCGTGAACGAAATCATTCGTTCGTTCGGCGGAGAGCCGATCTCGTTCTTTACCGACAACGGCTTGTTCCGAAGCTTGGTCGTCTTCACGGCCGGGTGGAAGGAAATCGGCTGGAACGCCATCGTCTTTATCGCCGCGATCGCGGGCATCGAGCAGGAGCAATATGAAGCCGCGGCCATCGACGGAGCGGGACGGATCAGACAGATGTGGTCAATCTCGCTGCCGGGCATGCTGCCCACCATTGTCCTCATGTTCATCCTGCGGATCGGCAGTCTGCTGGAGGCGGGGACGGAACAAATTCTTACGATGTACAATCCGCTCGTGTACGAAAGCGGGGACGTCATCGGCACCTTCGTGTACCGAATGGGTCTCGGCCAGCAGGATTACAGCTTCAGTACGGCGGTTGGCCTATTCAATTCCGCGGTCGGCTTCCTG
Source organism: Paenibacillus sp. 2TAB23 (assembly GCF_052115165.1). NCBI lineage: Bacteria > Bacillati > Bacillota > Bacilli > Caryophanales > Paenibacillaceae > Paenibacillus > Paenibacillus sp. 2TAB23. The sequence goes on along the minus strand of NZ_JBFRGD010000032.1, from coordinate 38,954 downwards.
CTTATCGTCATCGGCAACATGCTCAGCCGCAAATTCCTGAATCGCAGCATCTGGTAAGGAGGAACATTCATGTATAGAAGAACGGCCAAAGATTTTGCGCTCGACGGCTTGATTTATGTCGTGCTTGTTATGATGGGACTTATCACGCTGCTCCCGTTCGTCAACGTCTTCTCCAAGTCGATCAGCGAAGAATGGGCGATTCTGGCCGGACAAGTAGGGATCTTCCCGGTCGGCTTCCAACTCGACACGATGAAGTTCGTCGTCACGAACAGCCAGTTCCTGAACTCGTTGTGGATATCGGTGCTCATAACGGTCATCGGCACCTTCGCGTCGCTGCTCATTACGGCGCTGACCGCTTACCCGCTGTCGAAGCGCGAGCTTCCGGGCATGGGCATCGTCATCGTGTTGTTCATTTTCACTATGATGTTTAACGGGGGCATCATCCCCAACTATCTATTGATCCGCGAGCTGGGCCTCATCAACAATTTGGGTTCGCTCATTTATCCGGCGCTCATCAGCGTATTCAACTTGCTGGTCATCAAAAGTTATTTCGAAAGCTTGCCGACAAGCCTTGAAGAATCGGCCAAGCTCGAAGGCGCGAACAATTCCACGATTTTGTTCCGCATCATCTTGCCGCTAAGCGGTCCCGTGCTTGCGACGATCGGCCTGTTCTACGCTGTTCAATTCTGGAACGACTACTTCCACCCGATGCTGTACATTAACAGCTCGTCGCTCAAGCCGCTGCAACTGTACCTTCAGGACATCGTCATGAACGCGGATACGTCTTCGGCACTCGACAAGTCTGCCGACGATCTCATGAACGTGCCGGCGGAAGGCGTTCGGTCGGCGACGGTCATCGCATCCACGATTCCGATCTTGCTAGTGTATCCTTTCTTGCAGAAATATTTTATCAAAGGCGTGCTGATCGGCTCCGTCAAAGGTTGATTTGTTGATCGCAGCCGGGCAAGACAGATTCAGAGGGCATTAACTTTTCCAGCAACTTCCTGCGCGATGAGCGTCAGGGCATGACTTCAGGTACCGGAGAATCGCCCGCCATCCGGAACGTTGATGGAAACTTAATGATATAGATTATACTAATTGCAGGAGGGTCTCATTATGCAAAAAGCTTACAAACTGATGTCCGTTATGGCTATGTCCGCGCTTCTGGTTACGACAATGGCCGCTTGTGCCGGCAACAACGGCAAGAACAACGAAGGATCCGGCAACGGAACGAACGCGGGAACCGAAGCGACGGCCAAGCCGGACGCGGAGAAGCCAGGCCTGAAAAGATTGAACGTATGGCAGAACGACGATTACAATGCATACCCGGTAGCCAAGCTGCTCGAAGAAAAAACGGGCTATAAAGTGCAATACGATATGCTGCCCCAAGACAAATGGGCGGAGAAGCTGAACCTGATCATGTCCTCTGGCGAAGCGTACGACATCGTCACTTCCTACAGCGACATGGCATTGTATTCGGATTACGCGCAGAAAGGCGCCCTTGTCGACCTGACGCCGCTTATCGAAGAATTCGGTCCAAACATCAAAGCGGCCATCAAGCCGGAATCGATGGAAGCGCTAAAGGTGAACGGCAAGCTGTATGCGATCCCGACAACCGTCACGTACGAAATCAACAGCTCCATCTTGATTCGCACGGATTGGCTCGACAAGCTGGGTCTGTCCATGCCGACGACGACCGATGAGCTGACGAACGTGCTGAAGCAATTCAAGGAGCAGGATCCGGGCGGCAACGGCGACCGTAACGTACCGCTTACGATCAAAGGCGACCAATCGATGATCGACAACCTCGTCGGCGCTTTCGGCATCGCCAATACATGGAACGACGTGGATGGCAAGCTGGTGTCGCGCGTTATGGATCCGGCTTACAAGGACTATGTCGCTTACGTAGGCAGCCTGTACGAGCAAGGGCTGATCGACCGCGAATTCGTAGCCAACAAAGACGCTACTGCGAAGGAGAAATTCGCGAGCGGCGTGGCCGGCGCCATCGTCGTTCACTGGGCGGACATTCCGGCCATCTCGGATTCTCTTACGAAGACAAAGCCGGAAGCTAAATTCGCTTTCATTCCGGCGCTTAAAGGTCCGAACGGCGAAGCAGGCTTCGCGGCTAACGCGGGCTTCGACCGTCTGACGTACATCCCGAAAGCATCGAAGAATCCGGAAGAAGCCATCAAGTGGATCAACGCGAGTCTGGAAACGGAAACGTTCAAAAACATGGCGATCGGCGTCGAGGGCACGCACTATAATGTAGTAGACGGCGCTTACGAGCCAATCCAGCCGATCTTCACCGACGAGCGCAACCTGGCGAACAACTACATGGCTGGCACGGACGAAGAAAACTATCCGCAATACTGGCAGGCGCGCGTTCGCAAAAATCCGGTGATGTTCGAAGCGTTCAGCTTCCTGAACAACGAGACGGCGGCCGAAGCGAAAATCAAAAACGTGCTGGGTCTTGCTCCTTACATGCAGCAATACTCCAAAACGAATCAGCAACTGGGCACGATGGTTGGCGACTACACGGTTAAATTGATCGCGGGCGCCGAGTCCATCGAAGGACTTGCCGATTTCCAATCCAAGTTCATGTCCTCCGGCGGGGAAGTCGTATCGAAGGAAATTAACGACTGGTACGCGACGACCAAATAACGACAACAGGATAAGCGGCGGCGATCATTTGTGACGCTCGCTGCTTTCTTGTACGATCTGCCCTCCGGTCATGGCAAAACGATCGCGCCGCAATATTCCCCATTCTTGCTTCGCCCATAATTAAATGACAAAATGAAATGAAGAAGGAAGGCGTATCGGTCTACTTCCATTGCGAGATGGCGTATCCGTTCGCGATGCAGCGATCGACAAGGTGCATGCCGAGCTTGCGAAGCAAGACGCTAGACAAGAAGAAGGGAGATGGCGGGCGATGTATAAACTGCTTATCGTGGATGACGAGCCGACGGTTCGGGCGGGATTGCGTTCCTATTTCAATTGGGCTGCTTACGGGATCGATGTTGGGGGCGAAGCGGATGACGGGGATGTCGCGCTCGAGATGATCGCCCGCGATCGGCCTGATCTGATTCTGACGGATGTCCGGATGCCGAGCATGGATGGCATTACGATGTCGCAACGCATCTCGGAGGAATATCCGTCCATCAAGATCATTTTCGTCAGCGGGCACGACGACGCCGATTATCTCAAGTCGGCGATGAAGGTCAGCGCGGTCGACTATATATTCAAGCCGGTTAATTTGCAGGAGCTGAGCACGGTCATTAAGCGCGTCGTCGCCGATCTGGACGCGGAGAGCTCCGAGCGGATTCATAAGCAGGAGCTGCTTGTTAAGCTGAAGGAAGGCATGCCGCTGCTGCGCGAGAAGTTTCTGCTCTCGATGATCGGTGAGGGGGCGCCGAAATCGGAGTTGGCCGAGCGGGTGTCGTTTCTGGGTTTGAATTTGCCCGTGAACGCCTCCTACTGGGTCATGGTCGTTTCCGTTGACGATCTTGCCGATGTCATGGCGAGCCGTTCCGAGCGCGACCGCCAACTGTTATGGTATTCGGTGCTTAACATTTATCAGGAGCTGCTCGACGCCCATATGCGAGGTTACGTCTTTGAGCACCGGATCGGCGAATTCGTAGGCGTGCTGCAGGTGGCGGAGCCGGGCGGAGATTCCGCGACCGAAGCGGCGGAGCCGTTGTTCGCGCTCGCCGGCGATCTCAGGTCCAATTTGGAGCGTTGGCTCAAGATCGGCGCGACGATCGGCATTAGCGATTTGGCCGGCGGGTTGTCCGGACTGGCGCGGGCTTACAAGCAAGCTCGCGAGGCGGCCGATTATAAGTGGTATTTGGGCAAAAACCGCATCATCACGATGGATAGTCTCGAGGGCGCCGAGCCTGAGGACGGCGCCCTGCGACGATACGATTACGAGTTCAACGAAAAGCTGATTTCCGCGCTTAAGGCGGACGACGAAGTCAAAGTCGGCGAGGCCGTGGAGTCGATTTTCGCCAGCTTGTCTTATAGCAGGCCGGATGGCTTGAAGTACGGTCGCAATCTATGCTTGCAGTTGGTCCTTGCGATCGGTCAGCTTCTCATGGAGCTTGGCACGGGGGATCCCGAGCTGGAAGCCATGGAAGCGGAACTGACGGAAGCGTTGTACGAGAAGGAGACGCTAAGGGATATGCGAAGGTTGATCGAATCGTATTTGGCCACCGTCGGCGAGCGCATCCGGGAGAAACGGACGGGCAAGGTCGCCAACGTCGTGGAGCGAGTGCGCGCGTATATCGAGCTGAACTACGCCAATGGCGGACTCACTGTAGCCGATATCGGCAAAGCGGTGTATTTGTCCTCCACGTACGTTAGTCTATTGTTCAAGCAGGAGACGGGGCAGACGGTCGGCGAATATTTGACCCAAGTGCGCGTGGACAAGGCCAAAGTGCTGCTGCTCGATCCGCAATACAAGTTCTACGATATTTGTTACGCGATCGGCTATACCGATCCCAGCTACTTTACGAAGCTGTTCAAAAAAGTGACTGGCGCCACGCCTAGCGCATACAGGGACTCCCATGCGTAAAGTCCGGGAAGCCGCTCTGCGCTTATTATCGCCGCTGCGCCAGACAGCGGCGATTCGTCGTTTCTCGATTCCGCGGGCTTGGCTGATCGCATATCTGCTGCTCATCGTGCTTCCGGCGGGCATTTTTTTGTACGGTTATTACTCGCGTTCCGCGGATATTCTGAGGAACGAGGTCGTCCGGACGATGCAGCAAGCGCTCAAGCAAGCCGGGAGCAATCTCTCCTACCGGCTCGAGCGCATCGAAGATATAAGCGACGCCGCGTTCATGAACGCCAACCTGCATTCGTACTTATCGATTAATTCGAGCGATCAATCCATTGGCACGCAGATCAAGGTCATCGAGGATTTGCGTTATTTGGTGGAGACGGTGCAGTCGAATTCCGACGTGTACCACATGCGGCTGTTTGTGGATAAATCCAAGCTGTACGCGGAAGAACGAGTCAATTTCTTCACGCTCGATAGCTTGATGGTCAGGCCGTGGTTCCATTCCATCATCGAGGGCAACGGCGGTATCGTATGGACGGGCGTCTATAAGGAATCTTATCTCGGAGGGACCGACGAGACGATCATGTCCGCCGCGCGCATGCTGAGAGATCCGGGTGATTACGACAAAGTGTCGGGCGTGCTCATGATCGACGTCCGGCAGGACATCGTTTCCAAGATTCTCTCCGAGCTGCAGTTCTCTCCGGGTATGGCGGTTTATCTTGTTGCGCAGGACGGTACAATCGTGTATCATCCCGACGCCTCGCTGATCGGCAAGGCGGTTGATCCGCATCTTCGGGATGCTCTGAATGGCGAGGCCGAAGGGACGAAGTCGTTAACGCTAAACAACGAGAAAAGCGACGTGCTGTTTACGACGCTTGCGCCTACGGGTTGGAAGCTGGTCGCCCAGGGAACGGAATCCCAGTTGTCGCCCGCTACGCAGCGGTTGACGAAACGGTCGGAGTGGCGCTCGCTGATTGAGTATATCGCGTTGTTCCTGATTTTGCCGTTTGTCCTGTTAGCGATTATCGTGCGGGGGATGAACAGGCGCGTCAACCATGTCATCACCGTCATTCGCAAGGAAGGCAAGGAGGGCAGGGATGCGATTGACGGGCTGCAAGAGCTGCCGGCAGTTAATGGAGACTTCCATATGCTGGAGCGAAGCGTCGACCATCTCATCCTAAGGGTGCGAACGCTCGTCGAAGAGAATTACACCGCCGAGATTCGCGAGCGCGAAGCTCAGCTGTCGGCGTTGCAGGCGCAGATCAATCCGCATTTCCTGTATAACACGCTGGATACGATTAACTGGATCGCGATCGGCAAGGGAGCGACCGACATTAGCATGATGATCGATAGTTTAGCGAAGTATTTCCGCCTGAGTCTCAATAAAGGCAACACGATCGTCAGCGTGACGGACGAGCTGCGTCTTGCCGAGGTGTATCTCGAAATTCAGCAGAGCCGTTTCCTCGGCTCGTTCGAATTCAAGGTGGAGGTTGGCGAGGAATTGGAGGCGTATCGGATGCCTAAGCTCATTCTGCAGCCGATTGTCGAGAATGCCTTGCTGCACGGCATCCGCAAGGCGAAGGATCGTAAGGGACTGATCGATATTGCGGTGGAGCTGGACCAAGGCGATCTCGTATTCGTGATATCGGACAACGGCATCGGCATGGAAGAGGAGCTGTCTCGTCGTCTGCTGACGGAGGAGCGGATCGGTCCCGGCGATCATACAGGCAACGGAAGCTCCTACGGATTGTTTAACGTAAACGAGCGGATCAAGCTATATTCCGGCGAAGGGTATGGCCTTAGCATCTCTTCTCGGCTCGGCGTGGGCACTTCCGTCACGGTCCGGATGAAAGCGGTGCTTGCGGCCTCCCGGGATTCAGCCGATAATGAGGCTGAATAGCTAGCTATTATTGGGAATCGCAGGCATCGCGGGAAGACGATTGCCGAGACGGCTTCGTTGAACGGGACGCGATATCGGAGCTTGATCGGGAGAGGTAAGTGTCGGTCAATTCCACCATGAGATCAAAATATACGGCGATGCCGGCAAATGGACGGGAATTATCATAAAAGACGGGGCGTCGCTGCGACAACGGCTTCTGAACGACGGATTTTTACACAAGAGCTATTGACAATTATGCGAAAAGCCAGTTGATTGATGAGATAGCACATGTGTTTGCGACATGTAGTTTTGCTGAGATGGAGCAGATCTACATGAAATCAAAGCGTAAGACGATTTTGAGAGCAACAGCTATTACGCTTCAGCACATCGAAGAGGCCAAAGAAGAGTACATGGGGGACCGGCTGTAAGGATCAATTTCTTTGAGTGCTACTTGGTTTTGTGGTATCGTTAAACATGAATGATTTCATAAGGGAGGCGATTACGTTTGGATAAGAAGTCCAATGAATCGTTGAAAGACCGCTTAGCGGTTGCCAATCAGAAGGTAGACGCGCAGCTGCCAGATATCTGGCTGCAGGCTGAGCAAAACTTGAAGAAGCTTGAAGAAGATTACTATAACAATCAAATAAATAAGGGGATAAGAGACTAAGGTGCTGAACTGTGACCCGAATTGTAGACGATTAAAACAAAGAGCCCTTAACTCAACTAGCTAGCAGATGACCTCTGAATTCATCGAGGCCACTGAAAAACTTGCGTTTTTAATTTGTTAAGATTTGTTTTAAATCAAAAAGGCGATATTTCGTTCACTTTGGAACGGATTATCGCCTTTCACTTTATTCTTTTACTTTGAATCTTTCATGAGTGTAATGATTCGCTTGAGATTAACAGCCCAGCATTTGCATGCCAACAAGACCCGAGGACGATGCAACATCATACCCGTGTCTATGCTTGAGTTCACTATTTTTCGCTTCAATTTTATAACGTTCTTTTGATTTCCCTTTAAATTCATCGCTATTTTCAAAGGCCTCATGTACCTTATGCTCGGTCGATTTTATGGTTACAGAATAAGTTTTACTTTTCGCACCTTCTTTATAGCACCCGTCTTTCATTGGGCATGCTTAGCATTTTTCAATGTCAAACATGTAAGTATTCTTTTGGTTATTATTCTTACCTTTCTTGCTTGTGCGGGCTCTTTGAATCGCCATATGTCCAGCTTTACACACGTACATCCCTGCATCTTTATTAAACTCAAATGCATCTTCTTTTTTACGAGTTCCTTGTGTGATATTAGGGTTTAATTTTGATATTAAGTGTAATTCGTTGTGCTTGGCATACTGAATATTATCTTTTTCAGAATAGGCAGTATCTCCAATGACGGTATCAATCTTCATGCCTGTGTCACGACTTTTTTCAATGAGAGTTTGAAGTTGTTTTCCATCATTTTTCTCACCAGTGGTAATCACCGCAGCTGTAATGATTCGTTCTGCATTCATAGCAAGATGTGTTTTGTAGCCAAAGAACGAGGAGTCTGCCGTTTTGTGACCTATGCGTGCATCTGGATCGTTGCTGAGTTGGAGATGCTCATGGTGATCAGCTACGATTTCTTTTAAGTAGTTCAGCTTTTCTTTCACCTTTGGGTATTCACGAAGAGATTCCTTCTTTTTTACTGTATCTATAACTTTTTGGCAATAGTTCAGTTCATCAGATAATTTGTTCGTCGTTGTTTTCGGTGGGAATTTATCCTTCATTTTTTCATCGATCTCGTAAACGGATTTTCTTAACAATTTAGACTTTTGCATTAATATTTCTCTGGGTGATAGCTGATTAAAACGTGCTTTCGTATGGGTGGCATCTACAATAATTGCGCTGCTTTTGATGATTTCTTTTTTCAACGCGATCTCCACGGTTTTTTGAATAAGTATGTCAAGCAGATCCACATCTTTCAAGCGAAGTTTGCGAAACTTCGTTAGTGAACTAGGATTAATGACTTCATCTTCAGGAGCCATATCTAAAAAGTACTTGAAGGACATGTCATATTTAGAACGTTCCACAACATCCACATCGGATACATCGAAAATGGATCTCAACAATAGGTATTTGAACATTCGAATGGGAGGCACTGCATTGCGACCATTGTTGAGGCAGTATTTATGCTGTAATGCTGCATGAACAAATGAAAAATCTACAAGATCATTTATTTGACGAAGCATATTATCTTTGGGTACGACGATATCGTATATCGCCATAAATGGACTAAGATTAAGAGATAGTTGGTTTGAAATCATCCGAGACACCACCTGAAATTAATTATTTAATTATACAGGGAAACAGGATGCCCTCCCTCAATAATTGAGATGGGCATCCTGTTTATAGTTGTTGGAGTTTTTCAGTGGCCTCGAATTCATCGGGGGTCATCTTTTTTAATGTCCACTGATATCTTTCTGAATTGTAGTAGTTGATGTAATCTCTAACTCGAACGCGTACTTCCTCAATCGTTTGGCAATCCATGAAATCAACCTCGTCTTTCATATGACCGAAGAACGACTCCATGGGGGCATTGTCCCAGCAGTTTCCTCTGCGCGACATAGATTGCTTAAAACCTGCATCGGCTATGAAAAGACGGGTTTTAGGATGTGTATAATGCATCCCTTGATCGGAGTGTAAAATGGCCTCTGGATGAATATATCCGTCTAATCGCTCTAAAAGGCGTTGAAGTGTCCGTTCAACAATTGGAAGTTCAAGCGTGGCTGCCACGCAGTCGGCAAGAATCTGCCTGGTGGCACCGTCCTTTACACAGGAAAGGTATGCCCACTGACCGCCTCCATAGCGTAAATAAGTGATGTCTGTAAGAAATACTTTCTCGGGCTCGGCTTGATTAAACTGGCGCTCTAGCAGGTTAGGGCAAGTCTGGTGTTCGTGAGTTGCCTTGGCCATCTTACGATAAGGATTAGCTTGTCGTATGACTGCTACTAGGCCTGCCTTGCGCATGAGACGCCGGATCTTCTTATGATTCATGACGACATGGCTTATTTGCTCAAGACGCATTTTTATGACCAGCGCACCTGCTTTGCCGTTCAGGGCCTCGAAGTGGTGTCTGATCAGTACGATGTCCTCTTCGTCAGCTGCTGCCCGAATTTGGCGTTGATCCTCGGTTGCAAGCCATCTATAGTAACCGCTCGGACTTACATCTACAAGCTCACACAGATAACGCGTCATGCGTTTTAGGCCATACGCCCGAATAGTACGGTTGACGATCTCAAAGCGCTCAGCGGCCGTTAGCGCTTCTTCTTTTGCCGCTCGAGCGCTTCGACCCTATATTTCGATTAAAACACAAATAACCCATAAGAGGGTCACTTTTTTAAAAGTGTCCTTCTTATGGGTCACAGTTCAAGTTTACTTTCGGCACCCTTTTTTTGTTGTTCTTTATGCTGAGGCTAGCAACTAGAAGGAGTATCTTTCTTTTCTTCGCTTAAAAGCTACTTCAGATACTTCCAATATATGGATAACAGTGTCTCTAACTGCTGGCTTTTCGAGCCCTCCCTCAGATTTTAACTTTTCTTTTCCCATATGAGTATTAAGAGCAAATAGTAATTCGCAATTACTAATAACATATCGCAACTAAAAACGCTGGATTCAACGAGTCCGGCGTTTTTAGTTGCGACAATGTCATATCAAATTTAATGGAGGAAGTTCTCATTCCTCTTCCTGTCTTACATGTAGGCATGAGGAGCGTTTGGGGTAAAGTTTCTCTAAATACCTTTCTAAAGTATGGATTAAAGATAACTGGCATATCCCAATAGCTAGAATATTTCATTGTAAGGGTAGAGATTGCCGCTCATTAAAGCGACATGTCACAGACAAACATCGATTGAAATTTACGGTATACGGCGAATGCTGCCAATGGAATAAACGCTAGAATTGCTCCAAGCACCTGATGTGCATCCATGGATGCTTGTACCGATTTATTAATTATTTAAATCTCAGGGATTTCCCCAAAAGTATTCGCACACAACGGGTAGACCCCAATTATTAAGCAAGAACTCATAACTCGATGTTAGGTATGGATGAGGTCCTGTTGCTAGCAAGTGTTACTTCCCATGCTGCTCCCGGAATTGGGAGGGGGAGAGGCCAGTTGTTTTCTTGAATAAGGTGAAAAAATAGGTTGAGTTAAGAATGCCGACCTTCTCACTGATGATAGCTACCGATTCGCTCGTTGAGAGCAGTCGCTTCTTCGCCTCCTCCATCCGAATGTTCTTTAAATAGTCGTTGAAAGATACCTGGGTTTGGCTGCGGAATAGCTTGCCCAAATAGCCGGACGAGAGCTTAACCTCGCTAGCGACCGACTCGATACCAAGATCCGATTCGTGATAGTGTTCCTGCAAGTAGGTGCAAACCATATCGATGACACTTTCGGCCTTCGTTGGCTGCTTCTTCTCACCGAGCACGCTGATGAGCCTGCAAAAATCCCATAGCAGAACCTGCATTTCTTCTAACGTTTCCTGCTTCGGCAACGTATTGACTGTATCGTAATATTCCTTCGAATAGTCCTCCATAATAGGGAATGTCTCGTCGAATGCGCGCATCAGCGAGCCAAGCAGTTGGTTCGCGCTAAGAACCGCTTGATAGTAGCTCATCTCGCGCAGTTTCTTCGTGAATTGGCCAAGCGACTGCTCGATCTTGTCAGCATGATTCAATCGTAGCGACTCGATCAGCCTCTTCTCAGTCTGCGATGGATAAGCATGAGCCGAGTTATGCTGACTAATGATCATATCTGCTTGAATAATCGTTTGATGACCGAAGAAGAAACGATAATTCGAGTATTCCAGAGCGGACGAAAACGATTGCTGAATGTCATTCCGATCGCTCACCATATCGCCAATACTAAATGATACTGTGAAGTGGAAGTAGCTCTTGATAACCTCCTGGACTTCCGTAAGTGTAAGTAACAGCTTAACTGGATCAATTGGGGAATCAAGCATCATGAGAATGGCCAGCGTCCTCTCGTCAACGACGATCGTTTCGTTCGAGGCATGCTTCATTAACAGCTCACTGCTAATATTGCTGATCGAGAAACGGAACAAACCTTGCTTCGTCTGGTTATACTTATGCTCGAATTCGTCATAACGGTCAATGATTGCAAGAATAACTGTATAATACTCGCTTGTGAACGGCGCATTGATCTCCGAATGGAGTAAATGGGTGGCAGACAGGTCGATATGTGTACCACGCAGCAAATGTTGCAAATACGTCTTCTTCAAAACGGGCAGCGACTGCTGTTGAACTCTCTCGATGGACAGCGCCTGATCGACAACGTTCGTGAAGGCCTCCGACAACAGCGAGAACTCGTTGCGATTCCGTTCCTGATCTGCATTTTCTCCCACTCCCGTCACCTCACGTACCTTACCGATCAGTCTGCCAAGCGGGTTATACAGCTTGTTTGTCGCAACATAGGCGATAAAGACACCGATGGCGATAATGGCTAATGCAACCAGCGCTGTATAGCCCCGCAGCGTCGAGATGTCCGAGATAAGAGTATTATAAGGCTTAATACTAACAAAATACCAATTTAGCTGGCTGGATCGTACGAACGTAACAAGCTGGCTTTTGCCGTCTATATTCGTTTTAAAATGGTAGGACGGTTCCTTCGCACCCAAGATACGCTGAATATAAAGCAGCTCATTGAACTGCTTCATAAATTGGTTAGGGTCGGTATGGGACAGTATAAGTCCTGTAGAATCCATAACGAAGACGTCATCACTGCCACTGCTTATCGATTTTATCGTGCTCCGTATATATTTTTCATCCACATTAATGACGATAGCTCCTTTGTAAGTGGAGGCAAGAGCATAATTGGGACGCAGGATGAAGGTGATGACATGCTCAACTGAGCTGGTGCTTTCAGCAGAAGAAGGGCGCAGCTCCTGCGTAAAGTAACTCATATATGTAAGATCAGACATATTCGCTAAATGTTTTTTTTCCCGTTCATTCAGCTCGAAAGGCATCCCCGCCGTACTCAAGTAGCGTTTTGTATTGTCGTTATAAATACCCATATGCTTTATGAATGGGTACGTGGACTGGATGTCCATCATAATATCCATGGCATCCCGATCCTGTACCCGGTCAAGCTGCTTGTTCATGAGTACCGTAATAATGCGGTTGTTGTTCAGCATATGACTGCCGATCGTTCCAATCTGCTCCTGCACGATATTAGAGGCATAGCTTGTCTGTTGCAGCATGGAGATGACATGCTTGCTGATCGTTTGTTCGGTCTTAGCGGCGAATAGGAAGTAGAGCATACTGCTCACGGCTATTACAGCTAAGGCGACAAGCAATACGAAATTAATCAGCATTTTTCGATATACGGCATAGCGAAAAAACGGACTCCATTTCATCCGGCTTATTCCTCCCCAATTCTCTATACTAATAAACCGCTTTCACCTGCCGATATCCAAACTTTAAAATAGATGCTTAATTATTGCAACGTAGAAGAGACACTTTTCACAAAAATTATAGCTATATCTAATATTTAAAGTGTCGAAATAACTTGATTTTAAACGGTTTTCAAATGTTTAAACTATACAGCTACAACATGACCGCCCCATACTGAGAACAGGCAAATCGACACAAAACAACACGAAAGGGGAAACCGACTTATGGAACGCACCAGTTTAAAACGAGCAGGGCGGTACACCTTTTTTACCGACATCCGGAAAAATCCGGTCTCTTATTTATTGCTACTGCCAGCCTTGATTTACACCATTATATACGGCTACATGACGCTGCCTTATATGGTTATTGCCTTTCAACGGTTTAATTATACGAAAGGAATATTCAACAGTGAGTGGGTGGGTTGGAAAAACTTCGAGTTTTTTTTCAACTCGACCGCTGCGTCTATGGTGACATGGAATACGATCAAGCTCAATCTCCTGTCGATCTTTTTCGGTACGGTCGTTGCGCTGCTCTTTGCAATCTTATTAAATGAAGTTCGTTCAAGAGTATTTAAGCGCGTGTCACAATCAACGCTGTTGTTCCCGCACTTTCTGTCATGGATCATTGTCAGCTATATCGTATACTCCTTCTTCGGGACCGAACACGGCCTCATTAATAATCTTTTGGAGTCGTTAAGCTTCGACAGGCACAACTGGTATGCCGATCCAAAGCCATGGACGTGGATTTTAGTAGGTCTGAGCGTATGGAAGGAAACCGGAATGTCGGCGGTTATTTATCTGGCGGCTATTACGTCCATTGACGACTCGTTATATGAAGCAGCTAGAATCGACGGGGCCAACCGCTGGCAGCAAATTAAATCGATTACGATTCCAATGCTAATGCCTACCGTATCGATTCTGACTTTGCTGGCGATAGGCAAAATATTTTACTCCGACTTCGGCATGTTCTACGCCATTATCGGCGATAATGGCATGCTATATTCTACGACTGACGTAATTGATACTTATACGTATCGTACGCTTCGAACTTCGGGCAACCCGGCTATCGCGATGGCGATCGGCATGTATCAATCGATCGTAGGCTTCATACTTGTTCTGTCTGCGAACTGGATTGTGAAGAAAGTCAACAAAGACAGTGCCATGTTCTAATGGGAGGGGGTTCATACGTGAATAAAAAGGTAGATTTTTTTCAATTTTTCAACACAGCGTTTATATTTATTTTCGCTTTGATTTGCACACTGCCAATAGTACTCGTATTAATCGTATCATTTACGGACGAGCAAACGATCATGCGGAATGGTTACAGCTTCTTTCCGGATCACTTCTCTCTTGCGGCATACAAATCGGTATTCGCAAGCAACGGCCAATTATTGCAGAGTTATGTGGTTTCTATAGCAGTCACGGTGATCGGGACGATCACCGCCGTCACTATCACAGGCATGGCCGGGTATACGCTTGCCAATCGACAAGTGCGCTACCGCAACAGGCTGGGCTTGATCTTCTTCATAACCATGCTCTTCAATGCAGGATTAGTCCCGTGGTATATGATGAATGATCTACTTGGTATTAAGGACAATGTGCTTGCCCTAATTATACCGTCGCTGCTATTCAGCCCGTTTAACTTGTTTCTTGTGAAAAACTTTATGCAGGAACTACCTGAGGCTTTGCTGGAATCGGCCAGAATTGACGGAGCTAGTGATGCTTATATCGCCTTCCGAATCGTTTTTCCACTTTCCATGCCAGTGCTAGCGACTGTCGCACTCTTCTATGGGCTTGGTTACTGGAACAACTGGTTCAACGCCATCATGTTGATCGATAAGGAAAGCTTGTATCCTCTTCAATATTTGTTATATAAGCTGCAGTCCGAGATCAACATGATCAATCAAATGCAAGGGATTGCGTCTTCCAACATAACGGCTCCGACCGAATCGTTCAAGATGGCGATCGCCATTATAACAATAGGCCCTATTGTTCTGCTTTATCCATTCCTGCAACGCTTTATTCTCAAGGGGCTTATCGTTGGAGCAGGAAAAGGTTAGGTATATCGCTGAAAAGCTATATATAATAAAAGATGCAGAGAGGGGAAATAGAAAAATGAAAAGAAAACTCCGGTTTATTCCTGCTAGTCTGGCAATTGTTATGCTCGTCGTTCTTATGATGGCTTGTAGCAATTCCGCCAACACCAATGGGGGCAACAAAGACAATGCATCAAACGAGGGCTCAAACACAGAGGAAATATTACCGGTACGATACGTTGTTCCGGGAACTGCGAAGCCGTTAATGGACGACGTAATTAATAAAGTGAATGAGAAGCTAATCGCAGACGGTGTCAATGTAAAGCTTGAGATTAACTATATTCCTTGGGATGCATGGGATCAGAAAACGAATTTGATGCTTAGTACAGGCGAGGAGTTCGAACTGCTTCAAGTGATGGAGAACGGCACCGTTCCCGTAGGCTCGTACGTTGGCCGCGGCGCCCTTCAGCCGCTTGACGATCTGATTGATCAATACGGCCCCGATCTGAAAAAATTGATTCCCGACTATGCTTGGGAAGGTGCGAAGATTAACGGGAAAATATACTCCATCCCTGCCTTATGGAGGTATGAAACGTCTGGAAGCGGCGAGATGGGAACTCTCGGATACAGAAAGGACCTACTAGAAAAAGCAGGCGTGTCGTTCCCGCAAACGGCGGAGGATTTCATTGCCACGGCAGAGAAGATGCAGAAGATTGCAGATAAAAATCTGTATGTTCAGACAGAAGCCGACGGTTCGCCGAACTTCCTGCACCGCACGTATGATTCCTGGCCATTTTATGTCGATTATCGTGATTCAATCGTTAAGGTGGATCAAAAAGGAAACGTAACTTCGTGGCTGGAGAGCGAAGAATTCAAGAAAGACGCCGACTTCTTTCGCCAATTGTACGAGAAGAAGCTGATAAACCCGGATATTCTGACCTACAAGAAAGAAGAACGCGATAAGGCAATGGGGTTGGGAGACTTCCTCTTCAGTACGAACGGTGCTCTGTATTCTTCCGTCACCGTTGCGAAGAACAATCCGACGGCAGTTGTTGCCGAAGATTATTTAGCTTCCGATAAGCCACTGCTGCAATTTTTTGCTTTTGGCAACACGAACTCGGTACCAGTTACCACCAAACACCCAGAAGCGTCTATCAAGTTTTTGAACTGGTTATATAGCAACAAGGATAATCACAATCTGTTMCTGTACGGGGAAGAAGGAACGCATTACACGAAATCCGGTGAACGCACAATTGACTACATCGACGACGAAAATGGCGAGAACTACTACTTCGATTCTTGGATGATAGGCAATATTAACTACATGTTGTTCGATTCCAAAACGCCTGAGGCTCAACTGAAAGCGCAGACGATAGAGCCGACCAATCCGGTTGAATTCTCGCCTGTTCTGGGCTTCCGCTTAAACACGGAGCCGATTGCGGTTGAATATGCGAACGTGTTGTCTGTCGTGAAATCAAATATTATTCCAATCAAGATGGGTGTTGTGCCTTACGAAAAACATTTCCCGACTGCGCTGGAAAGCTTGAAGGCGGCTGGACTTGATAAAGTTGTCGCTGAATACCAGAAGCAGTTCAAAGAATGGCAAGCCGCACAAAAAAAATAGCCTGTTCAGAGAGATCCGCGGTCTAGGCTGCGGGTTTCTCGAATTATAGGAGGAGAACGACTATGAAATTAGTATTGATTGGCGGAGGAAGCTTCGTCTTCGCGCCTACGGTGTTGGAGGATGTCATCATTAACCATCGCTTGATGGACGACGAGCTAGTGCTTGTTGATCCGAATGCGGAGGTTGTGGAAGCGATGGCAGGAGCGGGACGCAGCATTGCGGAGAAGCTTGGGGTTACTGTTCGCCTGTCGTCTACAACCGACCGTCGTGAAGCGCTTGTAGGGGCGGATTACGTCATTGTATCAGCTTCGCCGCAGGGATCGCGCCGTTGGGAAATGGATTACAATATTCTGAGTGAGCTGGGCATGGCTGATCAGGCGAGAGAGTGCGGAGGTGTCGGCGGGCTCATGAACGGGCTGCGTTCCATTACTCTTCTCCTAGATATATGCCGCGATATGGAGGAGCTCTGTCCCAAGGCTAGAGTGCTGGACGTAACAAATCCGATGCCGCGCGTCGTGACGGCGATTGATCGTTATACATCGATTCGAGCAGCGGGCTTTTGCAATATTGCCTACCAAGGTGCTGACGGCTACGCCTTCTTGCCTGGTCTTGTCGGTAAAAAGTCGGAGGAGGTTGACATCTTAACGGCCGGGTTGAACCATTTTGCTTGGGTTGTATCGATGATAGATAGGAAGACGGGTGCCGATCTGCTGCCTGAGCTAGTGTCATATGTACAGGATGGAGTTTGGCCAGGTTTGCCCGAGCATAAGCGCCGCGAACTGAAAGTGATGCGCAGGTGGCTTCTTCAGTATGGCGCGGTGGCGGCGGGTGCCGTCGATCATCATGCCGAATATCTGCCGGTGCAGTCGGACATTCATTATACGACCACTCCTCCTTATCATGGTACGGAGGATGAGCGGAAGCAGCGTCTATCGGAGCTGCAGGCTATTGCCTGTGGCAAGAGCTCCGATTGGGAAGTGTTGTTTAACCATCCAAGCTGGGAGCATCCCGTTGATGTCGCACTAGTTATGGAGGCTGGAGGTACGCGTACGTTCGACATCATGAACATTCGCAATAACGGCGCGATTGCGCAATTGCCTACAGAGCGTATCGTCGAAGTACCTGTTCGGATTGACGCAGGAGAGTGGGAACCTATCGCTATTCCTGTATTGCCGGATGCACTGGTATTAATCATGCGCCAAATCTCCGACGTGCATGAAATCGTAGCCGAGGCAGCGGCTAAAGGCGATAGATCGCTTGTGCATAGGGCAGTCGATCTTGATCCGGCTATAAGCAATAAGGAAGCGGCTCATGTAGCCGTTGACCAGATGCTGGAAATTCATGCAGATTTACTGCCGCAGTTCAATTAGGCACATGTTCTCACACCGGTTTCTTCCATTATGGCAGGTGTCTCTTTGATTATGTCCTTCTATTGGTCCGCAAGGTCAATTTTACTGACGAAAGGATTTCGTATGTATTAACGATAGAATCGTCAGTATATCCTTACATGATCAAGTTTTTCTATTTAGATTCTCAATGTAGAGCAAAGAAAGGGATCAAAAAGTTGACACAACTTAATATGATGCATCCGAATGATATACGAGTAAAGACCGAGCAAGGTTGGAGGCGTTTAACTCAACTAGAAACGGGAAAGTGGATTGGAGGTACGGTTGTCGTGGAGTTGGAGCCAGAGAAATCTGCTGCTCTGAGACTGAGGTTGAACTCTCCAGTAGAGCCGATTCTAACGATCAAAATCCGCTGGTCAAAGCGTATGGAAAGCAAACTGCTCGTACTTGGCGACCATTGGGAGCGGGCATATGGCGATTTAGAATGGCGCGGTATTGTTCCTGAACGAGTAATGCCATGGTATTTCCTAACGAATGACGGCAGCGTTACGAACGGGTATGGTGTTCGGACAGGACCTAGCGCATTTTGCAGTTGGCAACTCGATCGGGAGGGCATAACCTTCACGGCAGATGTTCGTAATGGAGCAGTCGGCGTATCACTCAGCGATAGATCGCTTGACGTTGCGGTGCTCGTTGCGTTCCAAGGCAATGAGGAAGAATCGGCGTTTTCAGCAGCTAAGCGTTTTTGCCAAATGATGTGCCCGCAGCCTAAATTGCCGTTACAACCCGTTTATGGGGGAAATAACTGGTATTACGCATATGGCAACAGCTCGCATGAACAGATACTCGAGGACTCTGCGTTTATATCCTCACTCGCTTCATCGGAGGATAACCGCCCATTCATGGTCATAGACGACGGATGGCAGCTTGCAAGCGGAGGAGGCGGCTGCAAGGGAGCGCCGTGGATAGGCAGCGACATGTTCCCTGATATGGCGGGGCTTGCACAAGCGATGAAGAAGACTGGCGTACGCCCAGGCATCTGGTGCAGGCCGTTGATGTCCTCTGATCCGAACGTGCCGAAAGAATGGGTTCGTTACTCTACGAGCACTAAGGATAGCGTCCTCGATCCGACGGTACCTGGGGTGCTTGAATTCATTGCACAATCGATAAAGGAGATGTCAGAGTGGGGCTATGATCTTATTAAGCATGATTTCTCCACTTATGATTTGCTAGGCGGGTGGGGTTTTGCGATGAAGTCTGACGTGAACTTCTTAGCCTATCCGTTCAGCGACAGTTCGAAGACGACAGCAGAAATTGTGCTTAATTTATATCGGACTATTGCCGAAGCTTCAGGCGACAGTTTATTGATTGGCTGCAACACGATCAGCCATCTTGCTGCCGGACTGTTCGAAATCCAGCGCACGGGAGACGATACGAGTGGCAAGTCGTGGGAGCGCACGCGTTACATGGGCGTTAACACGCTGGCGTTCCGTATGCCACAACACAATACATTCTATAGCCATGATGCCGATTGCATCGGCATTACGAGTGACGTGCCTTGGGATTTGAACAAGCAATGGCTGGACCTGCTCGCAGGCAGCGGTACACCGCTTTTTGTCTCTATCGATCCAGCAATCGCGACCGAGGAACATAAGGCAGCCTTGCGGGTTTCTTTCGACATTGCTTCCCGAGAGCTGCCACCTGGCGATCCGCTCGACTGGATGGAGACAACATGCCCGAGTCAGTGGCTGCTTAATGGAAAACAGACGACATTTCAATGGAATAACGAAGATATCGGAAATGTACAAGATAATGAATGGTGGCTTTAGGAAGTCACTCCCCCACAAGTCAACCTGAACTGTGACCCTATTTCTAAACAGTTTATAAGAAACAGCCTTGGGCCCGATGTTAATTTATTGTACACTCCCACAAGAATCAATTATCGTGGATAATAATTATGTCTAATTTAAGTTAGAATATCGCATAATTCGGGGCTGTTTGAGACTTTCACAGAAGAGTGAGAATGTAATGAGAAAAAATTCTGTATATAAAGGGAGGCGATCCCCCTAGGCTCCACAAAACATTAAACTTAAACCACTTCATAAGAAGTGGTTTTTTTATTTTTTGTTGGTGGGGCCCAATTGAACCCCGGGGTTCTGTCCGCGATGCGTCCACTGTTTCGGTGGACTTCAGTAGATGTGATCTTTTTGAGCTTACATTAGAAACGTTGGGCAACTTTCTTCGCATGTGCGATTGCTTTTTCTTTTATAGATGGAGCCTGCTCCGATAAGGAAGTTCCTTCCACAAAAATTGCCTCAATCGATGGAACCCCATAGAACTGTAAAATCTTATTCAAATAGCTGTACCCCATTTCAAGGGTTGCAAAAGGGCCTTCCGAATAAACGGAACCGCTAGCTTGAATGTGCAAGGCTTTCTTGCCGGGCAACAAGCCTACAGGGCCATTTTGGGTATATTTGAACGTCTTTCCCGGAATTGAAGTCGCATCCGTGTATGCTTTCAAAACCGGCGGGATCGAGAAGTTCCACATTGGTGATACGTATACGTACTTATCAGCGGTCACGAATTGATCAACAATTGCCCCAAGACGATCTACTTTGGATTTCTCGGCATCAGACAGTTGGTTGATCGATAAACCCGACCGAAGCTTTTCCCAACCGCGTAAAACATCGGCATCAAACGGCGGAATATTCTCTTTGTACAGATCTAATTGAACAATTTCATCTGTCGGATTTGCTTCGCGATACGCTTCAATAAACGCTTTGCCTACCGCGAGACTAAAAGATGCCTCAGGATCTAGCGGATGTGCGGTGATGTAGAGTACAGTTGCCATGAATCAAAACTTCCCTTCTGTAATCAGATTACTTACACTTTCAAGGATGATCATATTATATATACTTACTTATGTTAAGTAGGCACAATAATGTGGTATAGTATAAAAAAAGGTACTGTAAAGAAGGCTGATGTATGAAAAAGAACCCTGACCAATGTAGATTCGCTGTAGCGATGGATTCGATCGTCGGCAAGTGGAAGCCGATTATCATTCATCATTTGCTTCAAGGCAAACCTTTGCGGTTCAATGAACTAAGAAGATTGCTACCCGATATTACGCAAAGGATGCTTACGCTCCATCTACGTGAATTAGAGGCGGAAGAGATCGTTAAACGAGTCGTTTATCCGCAAATTCCACCGAAAGTGGAATACTCCATAACGGAATACGGCATGAGCCTGCTCCCGGTTATAGAAGCCTTGCACCAATGGGGAGCGGCCCATATAGAGCGAAAGAAGCTCGGAGAAGCAGAAAATGAGCCAATAGAACCGGACTAGCGTTAGAAATAACGTTAGTCCGGTTCTATTTTGTAGCTTGGGGGGGGCGAGCGGACGGAACCAATGTATGAGAGCCACTATAAATGAACAGAGTCGCTTCGGGTGAGGTGACTCTGGATTGCAGTTACGAAGGAATGCAATTTCGTTTGAACCACTTCATTCGGTGTGGTTTTTTATGGTGGAGCAAATCTGCTTCACACACCTCGTCCTGATCGTCGTTTTCGATATGTGGTAACTGCCAGTATAGCGAGACAGCGTTGCGTTTTCATTTAATTAATAATGCCCCCGTAAAGGATAAGACTGCCTCATTGGAACTTTATTGCAACACTCGTATGATAAGATAAGTCCCAATATACAGACTGTGTTCCGGGAAATGATTGCAGGGTTAAAAGAAGTAGTGAGATTACGGTTTTTGCACGTACGCTTATCGCTCTTTGAATCCTGTTATTTTTTTGAACTTGTGAAAACGCTAACATTCGGGTCGATTATGGGTGGACGGACGCGTTTTACAAGATAGGACATATGGAATGAATAGTAGAGGTGATGCGGCGGCGGGCATAAAAGCGGGAATATGTTATCAGGCCACACATGAATGGCTCATATCAAGATGAAAGCGGGTAGTAAAGGATCAATTTTTAAGAGCACTACATAAATTCATAGAAAGCTTTGTGAGTAAAGACAGCTATTATGCAACGCTAGAGGTTGGTATGTAATTGAAGAAGTTTTTAAAGATTTAAGGGAAATCTTCAAAACCTAAAAATATTAAATATGGAGGAAATTTGAGAATGATAAAAAGACGGCTATTAGCATTTTTACTTGTGACGTCGATGCTATTTACTTTGGCCTCTCCGCTAACGACAGTCAGCGCGGCATGGGGAGACGCCGTATCTCTTTTGACCGTAAATGCAGGTGCAGATGGCAATACGGCGACATACGCCGATGCGCCGGACGGACAGAAAGCGTGGAGTTTAAATACCGGAACCTCAAAGGGCGGGGGTCCATGGGATAACCTCTTCACACCGAGCGTGGCGCCACTTAGAGATGTATCCGCTTACAAAGACGGCTATTTCGCTTTTGAGATGTATATTCCGAGTATCAGCTTTAAAAATATGCAAGGAAATAACTGGCTCGTCATCGTAAGCGACAGTAATCCTGCCGCGGACAAATTTAACGCCGATTCACGTCTCCAACTTGATGTAAGCGGGGTCGCAAATGCAGCGATAGGCACATGGGCGACGGTTTATACGAAGTTATCGACGTCAAGTGCCGTAGCCGGGAATTTCAATGACGCCTGGCTAGACCAAGTAACGAGACTGGCCATGCATATGCAATGGGATACGAGTGTCCCTAGCACCGACGTCTTCATAAAAAACCCGCGTTTCCAGAAAAGTACGTTAGGCGTTCCGGTTTCACCGTCAACGGTTCCCGCACTTGACGTAGCAACCAAAACAGTTACTGCGAGCACACCGGCTAGCGGGCAAGCTGTGGAATTCGCAGTAAGCGAAGATGGTATCGCTCCCGCATCCGGCTGGGTGGATGGAATTCAAAACGGTAATGTTTATACGCATCAATTTGCCACATTACCATCAGCAGACACTTACTATGTGTTCGCGCGCGCGAAAGCAGACAGCACTTACAACTTCATCGGGGCATCTTCAAGAATGACTGTAACATCTATTGACGAACAAACATTGGTAAATGAGGCGGCGGCGTCTCTGACATGGAGTGCGATTAAAGGTAGCAATACTTCGAATAACGATGTAAAATCACAACTTAGTCTTCCGACGGCAATAGGAACTACTAATGTAGCATGGTCTTCGGACAATGAGGCTATAAGCAGCACCGGAAGCGTAAATCGTTTATTTAATAGAGAAGTAGACAAGACCGTAGTACTCACGGCGACAATAACCAAGGGTAATGCTAGTGCTACACAAACGATTACTGTAACGGTGAAAGCCGTGCCGGCGGAGGTCAACGCTCTAGCTGCGACGTATTTTCCTAATATAGAAGAGGGGACGAACAACGCAACTGCGCCGGACGGAAATAACGCGGTGAAGCTGGGCGCTGGGAAAATAGGCGCCGGTGTTGAACGGCTTTGGGATGCCCGCTTTATTAATAGCAGCGGCAATCAGGATTTATCTGCTTATGCGAATCAATATTTTGTTTTTGATATGTATGTTACTCATGCGGATCTTTTGAAATTAAATGGTAATAACTGGGTTGCTATGGCATCCGGCGGTAACAATCTTGATACCAATTCGCGTCTTAACCTTAATGTTAACGAAATCAAAAATGGAAAGGTTAATGAGTGGATTACCGTTTATGCGCAACTATCAGCAGCCAATTCTCCGAATGGTTTCAATCCCGTTCATTTGGACACGGTACAGGCAGCGAGATTGCAAATGCAATGGTCTTCAGTGCCCCAAGGCGACATCTATATCAAAAACCCGCGTTTCCAGAATACCGTGGATTCGCCGAAACCAATTCCCATGGCTGTTGAAACTACCGACACCGTTGCGTTATCGTCAGCAGCGCCGACAAACGGCCAGACTGTGCAGTTCGCGATAAACACTACTGGTAACACTCCAGCAGAGGGCGATTGGACGACGGGGACTCTTCAATCTGGCGTTTATAAAGCGGCACTTGCAAAACCAACAGGCAACACCTATTATACTTTCGCACGTACGGCTCAAAATACGCAATATCCTTTCGCGGGAACACATACAAGAATTAAAGTAGAGCATCTTGACGACAATCAGGCCATAGTGGACGCGAAAACGAAGCTGAACTGGGACTCGATCAGGAAATCGAATGCGATCCAATCCGAAGTAAGAACGGAGTTGGCGCTTAACGCAACGGGTGCGAATGATACGGCTATAGCTTGGTCGGCTGAGCCGGCTGGTATCATAAATACCGCAACCGGCAGCGTAACTCGCGACCCTGACGAAGATAAAGCTGTTACCCTTACCGCAACAATATCCAAAGGTAATGCATTACCTGTTAATGTGGTTTTTAATTTGACAGTAGCGAGTACCACTAACGAACTGGCTGAAGTGTTCATTGATTTCAATGATCCTGAAACATTTGATGCAGTTGATACAATTGGAAGCGGATTCAGCGACGGAGGAGATCCGGCGGGACCGTTTGAAGGACTTCAAGGCAATGGCATAGGTATCAGCCTCATCGGAGACGGCGGTACCGCAGTTGATGTAGTCACTCAAAGCGGTGTAGACGCTGTGAAGGTTGGCAACTTTATGTACGTTATTGTAGACGACCTTAAACTTAAGCAAGCAAACAAGGTCGAATTAGCAGTCACCTACTGGAGACCGAGCGCAGCGGGCGGTATTTCGTTACAGTATAACACCATATATCCCGGCAGTTTCTCTGGGTTTGAAGCGTATAGATCAGCGAGCATTCCGGCGACAGGAAGCGGCAACGCTTGGGTGACTTCAAAAGTTGTGCTTAATGGAGCAAATTTTGCAATAGGAGCACAGAATCAAGGTGCGCATTTCCGAATCGGCACATCCGGAGAAATCATACAGAGCATGCGAATAACCGAAATTCCCCCAACGGACGAAGAAGCGGTAAAACTTGTTTCGGATGCGCTGACTTGGGACGGCATCAAGGGCACAAATACAAGACAGGATCTGGTTGAAACCCATTTGAATCTTGCTAAAATGGGTTCAGCAAATACGAACATTGTGTGGACATCTAACAATAACACGGTAATAAACAGCAACACCGGCGCAGTGAATCGTCAAGAAATGAGTACAGCGGTTACCCTCACGGCGACAGTAAGCAAAGGTACAGCAACACCGGTTGTTAAAACATTTAATATAATCGTTCGCGGAACAGGTACCGGAACAGACGAGGATGCGGTAAACGATATGTTGAATAAACTGACATGGAATTTAATCAAAGGCGTGAATGCTTCTGAGGCTAATGTGACGACGAACTTGGTTCTTCCGTCAATGGGTGAAAATATGACAGATATTACATGGACGACATCCGCTGCTACCCTCATTACCGATGCAGGCGTGATACCGACAAACCGTCCGGACGGCGGCGGTGATGTAACGCTCACGGCAACGATAAAGAGAGGTCCTGTAGCCGCTCCTGTTACCCGAACTAAAACATTTGCATTGACGGTTCCGGATAGATATGATTACGCAAAACATGTGAGAACGGCAATCGCACAGGAATACGACGCGAAAGATTGGGCAATCTCCGACTTTAATGTACTCGCTTTCGGTGCGAAAACAGCAAAGATGGCAGAGGCGGAAGGCTTAGGTGATTTCGATAACAGAGAGGCTTTCCAAGCGGCGATTGACGCGGCTTATAATGACGGCGGTGGCGTAGTATATATTCCGGCGGGAACCTATGCGTTCTATACGGAAACGACCGGAACAATAAGCGTTAAAAGCACGACCGGCAATACAACTTACGAATATAAGCAAGTATTAAATTTGCGGGCAGGCGTACAGCTCCGTGGTGAATGGGATAACCCCGATGCGGATGATTACAATGGTAAAATCGACGGTACTATTCTCGCAGTCTATGCCGGACATAATTCCGCCAATTATGACACGTATGTTGATTCTGACGAGAGAGAAGATCAGACAGGCGGCAAAAAAGTAGCTAACGTGTCCGATAGATTTATAGACATGGAACAAGGCACAGGCGTAACGAACCTTTCAGTATGGTACCCTAATCAGGATATTCATGCTACAACCACTGTTGAAAAGAGGAACGCAGATGGTCAGAAAACAGGGGAATTTGAGGATATAAAAGGAATTCCATATCCTTGGACGTTCTTCCAAAGAACTGGAAACAGCGTGACGCTTGATAACGTTACTCTTGTAAACGCTTGGGGAGGATTCATATCCCTGCCGAGCGAAATGCATTATGTTGTGAACAGCAAGATGACGGCTCTCTACAAGGGCATCGTGGTTCACACCTGTACAGACATCGGACGTATCGAGAACGTTAACATTGACCCGAAATACTGGGCGAATTCAGGACTTGACGGCGCACCGTCCCTTTCGGACACGAGAGCTTACACCAGAGCGAACGCTACCGGATTCATGATGCACCGCTCGGACTGGGAATATGTATCTGGATTGAATATTTCCGGGTATAAAACGGGGATGTGGATCGGAAGAGAACCTGGAGGCGACGAAGCTCCGAATGCACAGTTCTACGGATTGAAAATCGAAGACAGTCAAACAGGTATATATATTGACAACGTTAACGGTTTCGGTTTGCTTCTCTCGAACTCGGAATTCGGAGGCGACACGGCAGTATATTTCAATGAGCGTTTTGACACTTCTGTTCAATTCAACGGAGTTACATTCAATGGTCCAATTGTAAGCAACGCCAGAGGCGGAGTTATATCCTTCGAGGATAGCACGTTCGACGAATATGACGATTTCGCGTTGAACTTCCTGGGTCGAGGCAATGCATTAGTTAGTCAAAGCAACTTTAAACAAGCAGACAAACATGCACATTTCGGAACAAACTTCGGAACATTCAAATCGGTAAATTCCGGTTATAACCTTAACATCGAGAGCGCTAACCTCACCGCTCACATCGATAACCTTGAGCTTGACGTTAAGGCTGACGGTAATAACACCACGGTACAAATCGTTAATGATGTTGATTATCTATTTGAACCGATTCCGAAAGATGTAAAAACCGATATTGACGTACATCCGAGACCGACATCCAGCGCAGTGCTTAGACTTGACTTCCCGCGCTCGTTAACAGGCAGCGCGCCGACCGTGGATATCTCTGTGAAATTGCAGGAAGCTCTTGACTATATTAAAGATAATCACGGCGGCGGCACGATTTATTTGCCGGGTGGAAGATATAGACTGAATAATCCAGTCATAGTTCCTGAGGGTGTTGAACTCAGAGGAACATGGGACGTACAGCACCATACACAAGGCGGCGGCACGGCAATATTTACAGCTTACACCGGTGGCGCTCAGGGAGAAAACGGAGCTTCTCTCATACAGCTTAAGGCAAACGCAGGTCTCAGAGGGCTTAACATTACGCAAACGAATATAACTAGCGTCAACCTCAATAACCCTGACCAAACGCTAAAAACTCCGTTTTTGGTACAGGGACAAGGCGCAGGCGTATATGCAATCAACTTAACCATCCCGATTGGGGATAAAGGAATAGACCTGGCTTCATATCGTACCGACGGTCACTATGTCGATTATTTAGGCGGAACGCTCCTCAGAGCAGGTATTTGGGTCGGAGGAGGCGCGGAAGGCGGATTTATCAGAAATATGCAATTCAATCCGCATTACGCGTTGAGACTTCCGGGAGGTCAAGGATATTCAGCACCTACTGGCGATCTGTACGGATTTGTACAAAGATACATGAGTGCGCTCAAATTCGCCGATGTGGAAGACCAGACCATTTTCAACAATTTCGTTTTCGGTTCGGTATACGGGATACACTTCCTGAAAAGAGACTTAGGGAACGGCGAATTCGCATACCCAGGAAAAATGACGATGATTGGTCACGGTTCGGACGGAACCACGTACGCTCTCTATGTGGAAGACGCGGACGAACACACCAAAATAATCGCGATCAACTCGGAATTGGTTAATACGAACATCACGACGGAGCCGAATAGAGCGTATGTCAGAATGGGCGATGTTGCTAATACCGCAAAAATCCACCAAGACGCTGAACTTGTTCTGTACAACAGCGCGTTCTGGGGAAGCCCGACCGTAGCGGGAGCGATCGTAAATAATGGAATCGTTCGTTTACAGCAAGCAAATTTCACTCAGCTGCCTGGCAACAATCCGGGTATAGATGTCCACGGCGGTAAGGCGCATGTATACACCTCTTACTTCCAGCCGTCCAAGAACGGCCAGAATAATAATGTGTATGCCATGCTGCGTGAGGGCGGCACATCTTTAGAACTAAGCAACAATTATTACGCATCCGGTATGAGAAACAGTACACCAGCTGGCAATCCGTACGGCATTTACGGCTCGGATTTAATGGCGGAACCGTTTGTATTTAACCTGACCAAAAACGGAGATCATCAACAATTCAACGTTAAGTATAATGTCGGAGGAAGAGCCTCTGCACCGGGTACATTGAAAGTTGTTTCCCCGGCTGCCTATGCTAAAGATTTTACTCCCGTTACATTTAACACGCTTGCGGCAGGCGAATCCGTAACCGTAGATTTACCGTATTATGTTGCAGGTCAAATCACATTCCAGCTTCAACTCGAAGACGGAAAAGCATACACGTATACCGCAAAATTTGATGAGGCTTACGCTGAGAAGGCAAGTTCTTCAGGCGCGGAAAATCCGGCAAAGACTGCCGCAACCCCGGCGTTTGTTATGGACACCAAAGATTATGTAACTTCGGGAACATGGGATGGTCCGCAAGATCTTAGCGTAGGATCGCATTTCACATGGGACGACAGCCATTTATACGCGTACATTGTCGTTTCAGACGACGAGCACTTCAATAGACAGACCGGCGGAAATATATGGAGAGAGGACAACTTGCAGTTAGGTATTGATTTACGCAATCCCGCAACAAACAGTACGATGCGGAATGAATTGGGATTCACGCTCACCAATGACAACGAGGTTATCATACACCCTTGGACTCGTCCTACTGGCGTGAATGCACCAACTGCTCCGATAACGGATATAGTGGCAAAGATTACGAGAGATGAAGATGCGAAAACGACGATTTACGATTTGAAAATTCCGTTTAATACTGTTCATCATAATCCTGCATCGGAGCTGGCGAACGGAAGAATCGGAATATCGATCATGCTCAATGAATCTGACGGCCCGGATGAATCTGACGGCACCAGAGCCACATATGAAGTTGAAAGTGGACACTTAAAAAATTCAGATTTATTTACAGATTTATTTTTGCTAAGCGCAGGCGAATACAATGAAAGGCTTGAGGCTTCGGCAACGGCTGCCGTTTCAAAGGCTCTCGCATCTGGATCGGCTGCCGATATCGCTATGGCTCGCAACTTTATCACTATTTTGGCAGACGGTGAAGTTAAGACGGATCTTCTTAACAGTCTCAATGTTATCGATCAGGATAGCGAAATCAGCCCAACTGCTGCTGCATTTGATTTAAACCCAAGCAATCAGCAAGCAGCTGCAATAAAGCTGGAGCTTAATGGGAATACACTGACAGCCATTAAGAACGGCAGTGCGCTGCTGCAGGCTGGAACAGATTATGTTGTGAATAGCGATCAAATCACGATAACGACGGCTTATTTGGCGCATTTGCAAAAAGGTACTGCGCAGCTAACGTTTGAGTTTAGCACAGGCAAGCCGCAGGTGCTGACGATTACAGTAGTTGATACAACGCCTGATAACAACGGCGGTAACAACGGCGGTAACAACGGTGGTAACGCTGGCGGAAATAATGGAGGCAGCACCGGCGGAAATGAAGAGAACCAGATTGAATTGAAGGATATTGCCGGACACTGGGCAGAAACAGCAATTCGTAAGGCAGTAACCAAAGGATTTGTGGTTGGCTACAAGGATCAGAGCTTCAAGCCAAATGCGGCGGTAACCCGTGCGGAATTTGCAGTAATGTTAACCCGCGCTTTGACTGTGGAAGGCGATGAGAAGCAGCAAGCCTTTAAAGATGGAGCTGACATTGCTTCATGGTCAAAAGAAGCGCTTGAGCAGGCAGTAGAAGCGGGAGTTTTAAGCGGCTATTCGGATGGGACGCTGCGTCCAAATAGCGGTTTGACGCGCGCTGAGCTTGCGGTTATGATTGCTCGCGCTTTGAAGCTGGAAGTACAAAAGGACAATGCAGCAATCTTTACTGATTCCGATAAACTGCCAGAGTGGGCCAAGGGTGCAATTGGCGCAGTAGCTGCAAAAGGGATTATGCAGGGCAAGGAAGGCGGCAAGTTTGACTTCCATGCAGTGGCAACCAGAGCGGAAGTCATTACAATTCTGCTCCGCATTTTGGAGCTGGATGAGAACGAAGAAGATCAGTCAGCAGAATTGTAGAAAGCGGATCGTAGAGTCTTAATCAGTTAGGATGTCAGCGGCTATTAGCCAAGGCTGGCATCCTTTTTATTTGCCTATGTATGGTTAGGCATTGAAGCGCCATTGTAACGACTGCCGTTTGACAGGCTGAACGTGGAGTGAAATTTTGCCACTTCGAGTCGGCAGTTCTGCCGGAATTCCAGTGACGGGAACGATATGAATATTCCTCTGTGCTCAAACAAAAAAACGTCATCGCATAATGAAGTCCAGTGAAGAACTCTCTTTCATCACTGGGCTTCATATTACGCAGCGGCGTTTTTTGTCATACGTTTAACGTGAAAAAGGAGCGAGATTCACATTTATATTCCATCAATAAATGTTCTTCAGAAGCTCGAAAACCTCTTCTATCTCAAGCCCAAAGGATTTGTAATAGGAAGCGTCAATCACCATCTGCTTCAGGATCATTTCATTGCGTTTTTGAAGCATTTCATCGGGCGAGAGATCGGTGACAAAACAGCCTTTGCCGGTAACCGTGTAAATTAAACCGCATCGTTCGAGCTCTTCCCAAGCTTTTTTGACGGTAATGATACTGACACGAAGCTCCGTGGCTGCTTGTCGTATAGGGGGCAAAATATATCCGTTTTCCAGCTCGCCCTTGAGAATTTGAGCGCTGATTTGTTCGAATAGCTGTTGATAAATGGGTTTCTCGGAGGTATTCGAAATTGCAATGTTCATTACATTTCCACTTTCTCAAATCGTTTGTTGGCAATATAATAAGCGATTATCGTAAATATTGCAAAGATTGCAATGCCAGAGAGCAAGAGAATCATTTGTATGGGTAAACTTTCAGCACCGGCTCCCTTGAACAGATCATTTACGAACGAGTTCTGTATGCCAAGCCACTCTGCGCCCCCGGCAAACAAGATAGCTGCTGTGATAGACGCAACCGATGCTGCGCCGTATTTATAAGCCGTCTTGTAATAGATAGGTATAAAGATGATATTGAAAATCGCCAGCATGACGAACGATAATCCCCAAAAACCTAAAGATGGCGCAAAGAAATAGTAGGTCATATTTGGATATAAACGAATGCTAATCAGTCCATATATAACGGCGGTAACGATATGCAACAATTCCAGAATGACAATAAAGGATATCTTTGCTTTTACCATATCCGTTTTCTTGACAGGCAGCATGCTCGTAAACATTAAATCGTTCTGGCTTTTGTAACCTCCGAACAAATTCGGTATTGTAAGAAAACAAAAGTATAGGGTAACAAGGAAATAAAGCCATCCCGGAATCAACATTAAGGCGCCTGTCAAAAAGGGCAATACATAGAAGAAGGGACTTATGCCTAGCTTTAATTCTTTGATCAATAAGTTATACATACGTATCCTCCTTCCTCGAGAAATAAATCATAATCTCCTCAATATTAGGAAGGGATGATTTAATAGATGAAGACGGATCAAAGTCTTTGGTGTGAATGAGCCCTGTGAAGCCGAAAGAATTTATTTTGTAGGAAATCAATCGGTCCTTAATCATGTCCAGTTGCTCTCTTTTACCATTCAACAAGCGATACGTATCAACAAACTCCTCTTTCTCAGCACTGTTGATAATTTGCCCGTTATGGATATAGGTAATATAATCGGCGCATTTTTCCAAGTCGGATGTGATATGGGTTGAAAAAAGGATGCTGATTTCACCGTCTTGTACCAGCTCTTGGAAAATATCTAGCAGATTGTCTCGGGCCGCCGGATCAAGTCCGCTTGTTGGTTCATCCAGAATAAGAAGTTTTGCGCCGTGTGACAAAGCAAGGCTCAGGCTGTATTTGACTTTCATCCCGGTTGATAATTCGGCTATTTTTTTATCTTCGATCAAGCTGAACTTTTTCAAATATTTGTAATAGGTGTCATCATCCCAATTGCGATAAAACGTTTTGATCACGTTCGTTAACGTTTTGATTGTACTGCGGGTATAAAAATTGATGTCTCCAAATGCGGAGCCAATTTCTTGTTTCAATTCGATTTCGTGCTCGGCCATATTTTTGCCCAAAATACAGATTTCGCCGCTATCCATACGAACGAGGTTCAAAATGGCTTTAATGGTGGTTGTTTTACCCGCGCCATTGGCTCCGATAAATCCCATAATATAGCCTTTTTCCAGTTGAAAAGATACGTCTTTTAACTGAAAGTGCTCATATTTTTTATTTAGCTTTTTTATATCAAATGCCAGCATATCGTTCCCTCCACCTACAAATTGTGTATGTTGTATATGCACAATATATCGCCATAGGAACTTGTATGTCAAGACAAATTTACTAACGAATGGTTTTAGCCCGTCACTGCATGGAGAGTGGTTATTAAGCTTGAGGAGACTGTGCTTCCCTTCAATTACAATCTGGTTGCTGACGAATGGTTAGCCAGACAAGGTGCTGAAGAGGCTTGGAAAATACAGTTTGGATAAGGCTGGTGGGCTATCCCAATAGTCTTGAAGACATTTGAAATGGTACAATGTTCACAAACATTCATTAAAATGACTATGTAAAAACTTTAAATCCCCCGTAGAAAACTAAAATATCTTAAAGTATACTTCCGTGTAAACGAATACAAGGATAACTAGTCAGGATGAAAGGACTTGTATATGGAGCGTAAAAGCTGGATACAAAGAGCATTATCGTCGATTAAAAACATGAGGTTCCAATACAAATTATTAATGGGATATTTGCTCGCTTGCGTTGTCCCTTTGCTATGTGTAAGCGCCATCATATTTCATGAATCGGCAGAAGGGCTTGAGGATTCCTCTGAGGAGTTTGCCTCATTGTACACGTCGCAAATCAGGACGACTCTGAGCGAATTCATACAAGAGTACGACACAGTTACAAAGTCGGTTCTAGTAGACAACGATTTGATTAACAGCATTGGTGAAGAGGGGAATATGCCCATTGACGAGTTGATCATTCAAAAAGTCGCAGTCCAACGCCTTTTAATGCGGGTGGCGCTGCTTAAACCGGAGATCGGCTCCGTCATGCTCATCAGTCGCGAAAACAGCGTCTATCAATATTCGACCACGGCAAGCAGAGTGAATGAGCAAATCTTGTTAACTCGCGATTGGTACAAGCAGATCCGGAGTTCTGATGATACGTTTTTCATATCCGGGCTGCATGATCGCTCTTATTATGAAGATAAAGCAGCCGGAGCTATGGTGACGGTAGGAAGAGTATTATTCAATTACGACGGGGCATATGCAGGCATTCTTCTCATGGACCTGGATCCGTTCTCCTTGCTTCGGCTCGATCATGAATTCGTTCTGGCTCGCGACAAATACGGCATTAGCGTAATCATTAGCAATAGCAAAGGAGAAATCGTCTATCATTCCGATGCGGCAAGCGGTCGATTATCTTGGCAGCATGTACTTGAATCCGGAGAACAGTATATGACGGACGATGGCAGCCAGGACAAGATTATATTATCGGGAAGCACTACGCATGGTAATTTGTTCGTGAAAACCGAAATCCCCCGTTCGAAGCTGCTGCACAAAATCAATCAAATCAAAGGCGTGACGGTGACGGTTATTGTGATGAGCTGTTTGGTTATTACCCTGATTTCGGTAGGCTTGAGCTATACGATTACGAGGCCGATTAAAGCGCTGCGCAGAAGCATGAAACAGGCGGAGGCGGGGCAATATTTGCCTATCGAGAGAGAACAGGCCAATGATGAAATCGGAAGCCTTGTGCATAGCTATAATAAGATGATCATCACAATTCGCACCTTGATTAAAGACGTCTACATTGCGGAAATCAAACAGCGACAAGCCAAATTTATCGCGCTGCAGAATCAAATCAACCCGCACATGTTATATAACACGTTGGAATCGATTCGAATGAAGACGATGGTAAAGGGCGACGAGGAAACGGCAGATATGATTAAGATCTTGTCGCGTATGTTTCGGTTAGCCTTAAATAAAGAAGGTAAACATCATTCGATAAATCATGAATTGGAATATACCATCAACTATTTAAAGCTTCAAAACATCCGGTTTGAAGACATGTTTAGACTCCATACCAGAATTCCCGAAGAGATGCTGCATTGCAGCATCATACCGTTAATTTTCCAGCCTATTGTTGAAAACAGCATCAACCATGGCTTTAAGGATTATAGCCATCCCTTGAATATCGAATTGGAGGGAAAATGGACGGAAGATGGGGATATCCTTATCCGTGTGACCGATGACGGAGGCGGCTTTTCATTGCAGAAGCAAGAGAAATTGCGTGCATTGCTGGAGGACGCAGAAACGGATAAATATAAACTCGAACAAACGGATTCGACTGAGAATAATGGAATTGGCCTTAAAAACATCGCTGAACGTATAAAAATCCAATATGGAGACCGGTACTATCTGTCGATACAAAGCAGATTAGGTCATGGCACTACGGTCGAACTATTAATTCCAAAGCGATAGGCCTGTATGAGAAACGAAAAAAGAGGGGGCATTGGATTGAAGATCGTTCTAGTGGATGACGAGAAAGTCATCGTGGAAGGGATCAAATTCATCATAAACCGATATATTCCGGAATGCACGGTTGTAGGCGCTGCGTACAATGGCTTGGAAGGAGTTAAAATCATTCACAAATTGAAACCGGATATCGTGATTACGGATATTCGAATGCCGCAAGCAGACGGACTCGAGATGATTAATAGGTTAAAAGAGAAAGGCAGCCAGTCGAAATTCATCCTATTAAGCGGATATACTGAATTTGAGTATGCTCGGAGAGGCTTGAATTTAGGTGTTCTGTCCTATATCAATAAACCGGTAGAAGAAGAGGAGCTCCAGGCTTGCGTTTACCAAGCCATGGAGGCGATTCGAGACGAAAAAGCTAAGTCGCGGGAAGTAGACGATCTGAAACAGAATATCCATAGCCGAATGCAAGAGCGTGCCCTTAGGGATATTCTTGATATGGGTAGCGATAATATTGATCTGATGGAAGAATCGCTTGAGATTGCTCAATTCCAGACCGAGGGATCATGGTTTGCTTGCATTATATTGGAATTCGATAGCAATAATGATGCATTGAAGGAATCTGGCCTTCAACTGGTGTACGCCTTAGTCGATCAGGCACTGGGCCAATTTCGAGCCGTACATCGGTTTCGATACTCCGCAACCCAAATTGCGATGGTGGTGTCACAAGGAAGTCCGATCGGATACGCGGATTTGGTTCGTTCGATGCATCGGTTAAAGGAGGAAGTGTATCTGCAAACGGAATGGACCATG
The DNA here is from genome assembly GCF_052115165.1 of Paenibacillus sp. 2TAB23. Lineage (NCBI taxonomy): Bacteria > Bacillati > Bacillota > Bacilli > Caryophanales > Paenibacillaceae > Paenibacillus > Paenibacillus sp. 2TAB23. Next base: position 3,447 of record NZ_JBFRGD010000032.1, on the reverse strand, counting down.
ACCGTCGGTATCGGAACGGTGCAGAAAAGGGCTGCTGGAATTAGTCAATCCTTTGAGGAAGCCCGATATGCATTAAGCTATAAAGTGGTCAAAGGAGCGAATGCAGTCATCGAGTATCCCGAGATCACAAATCAATCTGGACGGAGTCAACCTGTTTCGGAAGAGATGATTGCCAAGCTGGAAGCGGCTCTAGACAATGTGAACGAGAAGGAGTGCTTAGGCATCATACGCGAAATTTTTCGGATGATGGAAGCCGAGTCCAGCATGAACCCCAAGGATATCCAGCTTCAGTGCCTGAACATCCTGTTAGCGAGCATTCGAAAAATGTCGTTTCAACAGCTTCAGCAGAATGATTTCTTAGGCCGCCATATATTATCGTTGGAGGGCATGTCCAAATTTCGAACGATGGAGTTTCTGGAGGAATGGATGACTGAGGTCATAAGAAGAATCATTCAGTTCAAGCTGGAGCACAATATTCCTAAAAAAAAGGACATCATTGCAGAGGTCAAAGAGTACGTGAAAGCACACTATAACGAACCGATTACTCTTGCGGATTTGTCCGCTCGTTTTTTTATCAGCCCCTATTATTTAAGCCAGTTTTTCAAGCAAAAGACGGGAGAGACCTATGTGAATTTTTTGACGCAGATTCGCATTGGTAAAGCGAAGGAGCTTCTTGAAAAGTCGGATTTCAAAGTATATGAAATATGCCAGATGGTGGGCTACTCGGATACACAGCACTTTGCGCGTGTGTTCGAAAAGCTAACTGGTAGCAAACCAAGGGAATATCGCAAAAATTCGCTTATTGAATAATTTGATCAGACCACTCCATGAAGGAGTGGTTTTGCTTTTCTTAAAAATGACCTTGTTTATCCTTAAAAATGCCTAATTGAGCCACGTTATCCGAGGTTGTATAGTATCCCTGTAAGCGAATACAACAACTAGATAGTGGGGGGATAAATTTGAAAGCATTTGCAAATCTTCGATTGAAGATTTACTGGCCGCTTTATGTAATGGCCATTCCGGGGATCGCGTTCCTCATTGTATTTAAATACATTCCGCTGGCCGGAGCTGTAATCGCCTTCAAAGACTATTCAGTATTCAAAGGAATCATCGATAGTCCATGGGTAGGGATGAAGCACTTTGAGACATTGATGCAGCATCCCGACTTTGCCCGCGTGTTCGGTAACACGCTGATGCTTGGGTTTCTCAAGCTGGCCTTGGTGTTTCCAGTGCCCGTGCTGCTCGCTCTGATGATTAACGAAATCCGAAAAACAGCGCTCAAGAAAGGGATTCAAACCGCATTGTACATCCCGCACTTTTTGTCTTGGGTTATCGTTTCCGGAATCGTGTTCGATTTCTTTTCATTAAACGGATTGTTTAACATCGTATTGGGATGGCTTGGTAACGAGCCGCTGCTGGCGATGCAGGAAAGCGGTTATTTTAGGCCGATTTACGTTTTATCCTCCATTTGGCGAGATGCCGGCTGGGGAACCGTGGTATATATTGCCGCGATCAGTGCTATCGATCCACAGCTGTATGAGTCGGCGATGATGGACGGAGCATCTAAGTTCAGGCAGATGCGACACATTACTTTCCCGCTGCTGTTGCCAACTGTCCTAGTCCTGTTCCTTCTTGAAATCGGAAACTTCCTGGATCTTGGATTCGATCAGGTTTACAATTTAATTACCCCTATGACCTATAGCGTAGGAGATATATTAGATACGTATGTATTCCGGACAGGCATTCAGCAAGCACAGTACAGCTTCGCTACGGCTGTCGGATTGTTCCAGTCGATTATCGGACTTGTCATGGTGTATATCTTTAATAGAATGTCGAAGAAAGTTTCGGATGGGGGGCTTTGGTAGACATGTTTGAAGCGAGAAGAGAGAAAATATTCGTATTTGGCATAACAGTAGTCCTTATCTTGTTCTCCATAATCGCATTGGTACCGCTCCTGTCCGTAATCGCAACCTCTTTCAGTTCAAAGAGCGCCGTGGATATGAATCTGGTTACCTTATGGCCCAAGCAGTTTACTTTAGATTCGTGGGGTTATATCATTGATCGTCCCGATTTGTGGAAATCGTTTTTTCTGACCTTGATTACTACGTTAATCGGAACGGCATTGGCTCTTCTAATGACTGCGCTGCTTGCGTACCCGCTTTCGAAGCCGGAATTCCGATGGGGATCTGTAATCATGATTGGTGTTGTCGTTGCCATGATTTTCAAAGCGCCTATCGTTCCTTACTTTCTGACAGTACGCGCTATAGGGCTTTATGACAATCCATTAGTACTTATCATCCCGCATATCCTGAATCCATTTAATCTAATCATCATGAGAACGTTCTTCAAGCAGTTTTCCAAGGAGTTGGAGGAAGCAGCCTTCCTTGAAGGTTGTGGGTATTTCCGAATGCTGTTTCAGATGGTGCTGCCGCTGTCCAAGGCCGTGCTTGCAACATTGGCGCTGTTCTATGGCGTTGTGCTGTGGAATCAGTTCCAGCATCCGCTCTTCTTCTTGCAGAACCCAGACTGGTTCCCGCTGCAAATTAAAATCCGGCAGTTTATTACAGACGATAACGTCATCTTGGCAGGTGTTACTTCTATGATCGATCAGAACTATAATGAGCGGACGTTAAGAGCTGCGACCGTTATTTTTGCCATCGTCCCGATTATTATGGTATACCCTTTCTTGCAGAAGTATTTCGTCAAAGGGGCTATGATTGGTTCTGTAAAAGGCTAATGCGTGCAATCCAATTACATGTATGTTGTAAATCAACATGACGACTAAATCAGCATGACGACACGGAGGACATTCTATGATTTCAAAAAAAACGGCGCTGTTACTAGCTGCAGTCATCTTAGCAGCCACGGCCTTAACGGGCTGCAGCGGAAATGCAAACCAATCTAAAAACGCGAATCAGAACCAAGCAGGCAGCGTAGACGGAGTGGTCGATGTCGAAGTATGGGGTACGAATATTGGCTACAAACCGATAACCAAAGGCAGCCCATTGTATGAATTCTACAAGGAAAAGCTGGGTGTCGGCGTCATTCATCCCTATGTGGAATGGAACGGAGGGACCAACTACCTGAATCAGCTGAACTTAAAAATCGCAGCCAATGAAATGCCAGACATGTTCACCCCCCAGCAAGGCATTGAAGACAGCCTGGCCAAAAACGGAGCAATCGCGGATCTGACGGAATTGCTGCCAGAGTATGCGCCGAACGTATGGGAAGCGATTCCAGCGGAAATGTGGGATGTTGTCAAGGCGAATGACCCGACCGGCCAAGGGCACATCTACTACATTCCGGGTTCGGTGGATTACGGAAGGTACGCAGGCATGATCCGTCAGGACTGGCTGGACAAATTGAACCTGCAGATGCCGACTACGCAAGACGAATATGTTAAAGTACTGGACCGACTACGCAAGACGAATATGTTAAAGTACTGGA
>NZ_JBFRGD010000031.1:0-69885 GCF_052115165.1 Paenibacillus sp. 2TAB23 | reverse complement strand
AACAGCAGCACCGGAGGGGCCGTTCCTACTGACAGCSGAATGTACGAAACGGGCGAAGCGGTAAACGTACTAGGTAAGGGAAGCTTGGCAAAAACAGGCCACACGTTCGCGGGCTGGAATACGGCAGCTAATGGATTGGGGACGAACTACGCGGCAGGCGCGGCGCTTWYGATGGGRAACGCGAACGTAACGCTGTATGCGAAATGGACGTTGAACCCTACCTATATGCTTATGTATGACGGAAATGGAAGCACTGCAGGAACAGTGCCTACGGACAACGGAACGTACGAATCCGGCACATCGGTAACGGTGTTGGGTAATGGAAGCTTGGCGAGAACGGGCTATACATTTGCAGGCTGGAATACAGCAGCCAATGGATTGGGGACGAACTACGCGGCAGGCGCGGCGCTTATGATGGGGAACGCGAACGTAACGCTGTATGCGAAATGGATGTTGAACCCTACCTATATGCTTATGTATGACGGAAATGGAAGTACAGCAGGAGCAGTGCCTACTGACAGCGGAACGTACGAAACCGGCACATTGGTAACGGTGTTGGGTAATGGCAGCTTGGTAAGAACAGGCTATACGTTTGCCGGTTGGAACACTGCGGCAAATGGCAGCGGAACGAACTATGCGGCAGGCGCGGCGCTTACAATGGGGAACGCGAATGTAACGCTGTATGCGAAATGGACGTTGAACCCTACCTACACGGTCACGTATAACGAAAACGGAAGCACCGGAGGAACGGTGCCTACGGACAGCGGAACGTACGAATCCGGCACATCGGTAACGGTTTTGGGTAATGGCAGCTTGGTAAGGACAGGCTACACGTTCGCTGGCTGGAATACTGCAGCAAATGGCAGCGGAACGAACTATGCAGCAGGAGCAACATTCGCTATGGGAAGTGTGAACACGACGCTGTATGCACAGTGGACGTTGAGCCCTACCTACACGGTTACGTATGATGGTAACGGCAGCACCGGAGGAACGGTGCCAACGGACAACGGAACGTACGAATCCGGCATATCGGTAATGGTGTTGGGTAATGGAAGCTTGGTAAGAACAGGCTACACGTTTGCTGGCTGGAATACTGCGGCGAATGGCAGCGGAACGAACTATGCGGCAGGAGCAACATTCGCCATGGGAAGTGTGAACACGACGCTGTATGCGCAGTGGACGTTGAGCCCTACCTACACGGTTACGTATGATGGTAACGGCAGCACCGGTGGGACGGTGCCTACTGACAGCGGAACGTACGAGACTGGAGCAATTGCAACGGTAATTGGGAACAAAGGGGATTTAGTGAGATCAGGCTACACGTTTGCCGGCTGGAATACTGCGGCGAATGGCAGCGGAACGAACTATGCAGCAGGAGCAACATTCGCCATGGGAAGTGCGAATACGACGCTGTATGCGCAGTGGAGCGCAAACGCAAGCTCTGGCGGACCAAGTATCATCAAGGTAGTCTCAACGGACGGAAGATTAACACTGCCCGCAGGAGCCATAGGAGAGGTTAGCTTTGAAAATGATGTGAAAATATTTATTCCATCAGGGGCAACAGACAAGGAGTTAAAAATAACCGTTAAAAGAGATTTGGAAATCAAAAATCTTCTAATCAAACAAATGCATCCGGTCAGTGGCGTGTTTGAGATCTCGAAAAACATTGTAGAGAACTTCAAAAAATGGATAACGATATCCTTTGCATTTGAGCCTTCAAAATTGGCGGAGGGACAGCAACCGGGAGTATTCTATTTTGACGAAACAAAGAAAGCTTGGGTGGAGGTTGCCGGTAGCAAAATCGATGGCAACTGGATCTCGGTAGAAGTAAATCACTTAGCAAAATTTGCGGTACTATGTGTTGAATCAGTGAATGGCCTGGGAGTGCCTTGTGGGCCGTTAAATCCAAGTCCAGTACCTGAATTTAACGATATCACCGGGCATTGGGCAGCCACTTATATCAAACTGGCAGTAAGTAATGGAATCGTTAGCGGTTACCCAGACGGCACATTTAGGCCGAATGCTGCTGTTACACGAGCGGAATTTGTGGTGATGTTGATGAATGCGTTGAAGCCGAAGGCAGAAACGGCTAAGATATCTTTTACCGATACAGCGAAAATTGCACCTTGGGCGAAGGAAGCGGTAGCACGGGCGGTGCAAGCGGGTATTATCGGAGGCTTCGAGGATGGCAGTTTCCGCCCTGATAAAGCAGTGACTCGATTGGAGATGGCGGTGATGATTGCGAGAGCACTCGGCTTGAAGGCGGATGCGAATTCAACAACCGGCTTTGTGGATGATCATCAGATTCCAAACTGGGCGAAGGGCGCAGTAGCAGCGATGAGAAACTTGGGACTTGTCCGCGGCAAAAGCATGAATAAGTTTGCTCCCAATGATAAAACAACGCGGGCTGAGGCGACAACGATTCTATTGAGAATGCTGGAACAAAAGAACATGTAAAGCATGAATCAAAGTACGTCAGCAATAGACTCACAACAAATATTCAGCATGAATAATAAATTGAATATGCATGAATCGTAATAAACAATAAGCGATCTTCGAGAAGATAGTTATATCTTATCTCGAAGACCGCTTGTTTTGTATTAGCCGCAAAGAAGAGGACAGTATCCACAACGTGTATAGGCGACCTCAGGAGAAAATGGAGAAAGGCGAGGTTGCTTGTATGTAGTATGATCGTCGTGTTAGTTGTTGTATGATGGATTTAAGAACGATGGATGCAATAGGTACTTATAATATAGAACATAGAACTTAGGAGGATACATGTCCTGGAGCAAATTGAAGCAACAACTGGAGAGCTTTCTCTGTCCTGCGTTATATGGAAGGGTCGAATACCGTTCAACTAGCTACCGTTATTTACCTGATAAAGCTGGGCTTTGTTATATTGCGGTAGATAAAAAGAACGTTTTCAATATGAGTGATATAACGACCTTAATCAGATGGTATCAGACGGAACTGGAAATAAAGAATGATCCAGATATTCAGATTCCTATTAACGGCGAAGAACTTGAAGCGGTCAGAAAAGATACGAAGGGGAAGGTTCCAGAGGAACGTTTAATAGTCATTGCAAGGAGCAGAAAAATATCGGAACATGCAAAGGACCTTTTGTCAGCGCAGTCACAATTAAGCAAATCAAATTTTACCGTTATAGCTAATCAATACTTATCCACTTCTATAGAGGTAAGCCTTGAGAGCAGCGATATCCTATTGAATATTTTAGCTTTGGTGGATAGACGAGTTGGCAAAAAGCGAATATTAAACATGACGGAGAAGATGAAGTTAAAGCATCCAATCGTGCAGTATTTCTATGAGCTACGACGCAGTACGTTATGACAATAAATCATTTAAAAACCTCCAACGAGAGGTTTTTTCACGCGAACACATACTTACTGACCGATCAGTGTCGGTTATATATAGGATAATTTCGAAATGGATGCAATCTATTAAATGGATAAAGAGGATTAACGATGACAAGATACTGGACAAATCAAACGATAGAAGCGTGGGAGAAAGCCATAAAAGTGGGATACTTGGTTGGTAACCCTGATTTCGTCTGGGCAGAAATGCTTGAGAATTACCATTGGATGATGGAACATATGAAGAAGCGTCTCTCCTATTATTCTGGTGAGTATCCAATATGGCTATGGACAGAGAAGCCTGATCTTCGAAGAAGCGGTGATTTTAACGGTGGAACTCGTGCGGTAAGCCTTGAGGTAGAGATAACGAAATGAAAACAGCCGGTTTGGACTTCGTTCATCGTCCAAGTCGGCCGTTCCACTTTAATCATGATAACTGGTTTTTTGCGAGCTCTTTCCGTACGATCGGTGCTACCTTCGTGCCAAGCAGCTCAATGGCGTGCAGCACCTCGCGGTGAGGCATCGTTCCAACATTGACATGCAGGAAGAAACGGGTAACTCCTAGGTTTTTGCGAAGAAGAAGGATCTTCTCGGCTACGTATTCCGGATCGCCAACATATAGCGCGCCGCGCAGGCTGCGGGCTGCGTCATAAGCGCTGCGGTCGTAATTCTGGCGCCAGCCGCGCTCGCGTCCGATGACATTCATCTGTGCCTGCGTCGGCAGGAAAAACGAATCGGCAGCTTGCTCGGTTGTATCCGCGACGAAGCCGTGTGAATGCGTCGCTACGGACAGCTTGCTCGGATCATGGCCTGCCTTTGCTGCGGCTTCTTTATACAGCTTTACGAGCGGAGCGAAGCTCTCCGGCATACCTCCGATAATGGCGAACGCGATGGGAAGACCCAGTACACCCGCACGAATGGCGGACTCCGGGTTGCCGCCGCTTGCGATCCAGACCGGCAGCGGACTTTGAACGGATCTTGGGTATACGGCAAGATTATCGATGGCTGGGCGATGCCCGCCACGCCAGGTTACCTTCTCGGAATCACGGATAGCGAGCAGCAGCTCCAATTTTTCTTCGAATAGCTCTTCGTAATCATCCAGGCTATAGCCAAACAGCGGGAAGGACTCGATGAACGAGCCGCGGCCTGCCATAATTTCTGCACGCCCATTCGATAGGCCATCCAGAGTGGAGAAGGCTTGATAGACGCGCACGGGATCATCGGAGGACAGAACGGTTACCGCGCTTGTCAGACGAATATGCTTCGTCATTGCAGCGGCAGCTGCGAGTACGACTGCAGGCGAGGTGCCAGCGTAGTCAGCCCGATGATGCTCGCCGATCCCGTAGACATCAAGCCCGGCCTGATCGGCTAGCACAATTTCTTCGACCGCATTGCGAAGCCGCTCTGCATGGCTGATGACCTCTCCAGTCACTGGGTTTGGTGTCGTCTCCAAAAATGTACTTATTCCTATTTCCATGCTTGCAGCTAAATCCGTCATTTCAAAACTCCCCTTTCATTCCTTCTATTTTACTCATTTTTTTATGGTTTCTCAACTTTAGTAAGCTAAATTTTGAAGCGATGTGAGAAACGAACTTGGATGAGACCGTTGGAGTGGTTTTTCTGATTGGCAATGTATACAATTGATAGGTACCCTTTAGATAAAATCATCAAAACATATAGCGAGTATAGAAAATGAAAGTTTATAAAGCCGAAATGGAGGACGTGCAGCATGGGCTTATTCGATTTTTTTCGAAAAAAGAAAGTAGATGCGATGCTTGTGTCTGACTCGGATGTAAATCAAGGCTTGGATGAAGAAAAGCTTGCAGCGCTGCTTGCGCTTAGCAGAAGGCTGTCTGCTGGCAATGAAGATATCGTGCAAGAGGTTAGCGATGCCTATCTGGCCCCGAATGAATATTGTGAGAGATGGCAGGATCGGCTGGACGATCGGGGAATAACGGGTCCGATGGAGGGACTTCCTTGGATTGCATTGGTAGATGCGCTGATAGACGAAAGATTAGCCGATGAAATGGATTGGAAATCAGAGGGCAGCACCATTCTTTATGTAACCCGGAGATTAATTGCAAGGAAGCAGCTTCTCCCTCATGACAAGGACTGGTCCGAGTTTGAATACGATGAGCAGCAGCGGACAGAGTTTATGCTGGAAACGATGAAAAACAAGCTGCAAGCATACGGTATTGCGCTGGCATGCATGGATATTGAGAGTGACAGCTACGTTTTGATTGCGGTAGAAGCTGCGATGCTGGAAGAGTTGAAGCAATTGGCGGATACTGCCGGGTACCGGATTCATAATCACTTTAATCCTCATTGGAATTGAGCTAGAGGAGAATGATAATAAAACCACAAGGAACGGATTTTGTAGGACGTTTTTGCGAAAAAATAGGCTTAGTTAAATACGAGGTATGTTTTTTGATATAATAAGGGGAATGAATCTAGAACATGTGGAACAAGGAGAAAATATGAAAAGTAATGATTTTTTACCGATTATACTCGGAAGCGATGAGAATGCATATGGAAACGTACGGCTTATTCACGAGGCTTACCAGATCAAACCTTTGCTGCTGTGCACCCGGCTGTTAATTCCAACCATGCACAGTAAATTGTTCGACCTCATTCAAATTGATCGATTTGACCACGATGACGTATTCCCAGACGCTCTGCTTTCCATATTGGAAAAGCATAACGCCCCGAACAGAAAGCTTGTTGTCATTGCTTGCTCGGATTACTATGCCAGCATGTTGTCGCGTCACTATAGTAAGTTTAAGGGGCTTATTGCGAATCAGTTTATTTCGGAGGCTTTGCTTGATACGTTTGATACAAAAGATAAATTTTATACATTATGTGAAAAGCATGGACTGGACTATCCAAAAACGATTGTCTGTGAGCCGCATGAGCGCGAAAGAGCGTTGGAACAAATGGATTTCCAATTCCCTATCGTCGTAAAGCCTGAAAACAGCAATGCCATCGCTTATTTGCATTGTCATTTTGAAGGCAAAAAGAAAGTGTTTTTCTTTAAAACAAAAGCTGAGTATGTATCGATGGTTAATAACATGAACGCTTCCGATTATAAAGGGAAGTTAATTATACAGGAATTTATTCCTGGCGGTGATAGTTCGATGCGTGTCATGAATAGCTATTCCGATAACAATGGGAAAGTGAAAATGATGTGCCTCGGCCAGCCGGTGCTTGAGGAATATGCGCCGAAAACATTAGGCAACTATGCAGCAATTATTAGCCGTTCGGATATGGATATTTATCAAAGGGTAAAGACATTTCTTGAAGAAATCGGGTATGTCGGATTTTCAAATATCGATATGAAATACGACAGCCGAACAGGCAAATATATGCTGTTCGAAATTAACCCGCGGCTTGGCAGAAGCAGTTTTTTTGTGAGGGCGGGAGGACTTAACATGATGGCTGCGCTGATAGATAATGTGGTCTATGGCAAAAACGCAGACTGTATCTACAGCGATAACATTGCCCTATGGACAAATGTACCGAACGTTGTATTGCGGAAATATGTAACTGACCCGACATTATCTGCCGAGCTGAAAAAGCTGCACAAGCAGAAAAAAGTACTCAAAACGCTTTGGTATAAAAAGGATTTAAACGTGAAACGGGTTCTAAGAGTCTCACGGTACTATTTCGGCCATATAAACAATTACCGACGTTTTTATTTCAACAAGGAAAAGATGTAGTCACCGAATGGAGTGAATAAGCGCTTATCAAAATTGGCGCAGCTAATGACAAATAAATCCAGACGTGATTGTTAGAGTGAACGGCTAGCCGGGACAATCCTTTATAATGGGGAACGATAGACGTACGAATTATGGAGTAGTTAGCCGGATGGCAGCTGCTCCATTTTATTTCGGATCGAAGCATTCTGAGCGTTCTTATGCAGAAGAAAGAAGTGTTAGATTGGGCTAAGTTAGATGCTCCTGGTACTGAAGAATTAAATGAATGAATAGCTCTAATGAGATTAAATGACTCGAAAAAGCGGTCTCCTTGAAAGGGTTTCGCTGTGCTGCAGCCATTAGTTTCTGAGCCTTTTCCAGCGACCACCGGTTCGAGGCGACATGCCCAACAAGGCGTTCTATGTTCGCCGTAACGTTTTCCTCGGACAACGCTAGCACGGATTGAGACGATGGATAGTGAGCCAGTAAACGAAGCGATTGAGATTTCAGTTATATAATCGAAAGCTATAGTGTTGAGATTGCTGGCTGAGAGTGGCAAGCTCGTTAAAATAACGGGTGGGTTAGTCTATTTTTATGTGGCGAATTAAAACTGAATATTAAGTCGATGAAATGAATACGGGAATCGGCTGGACTAATGAATGTCCAGATACTCGAGCAATTCTCTTATTTAGAATGTAAAAAACTGACCGGGCAAGTTTTGGCTTGATCCGGTCAGTTTTTTTAGTTAGGGGCATTTTTGCTTAAACAAATGTGAACACTAATATATTAGAAGATTAGAACTTGAACGTTACTTTGATGGTTTTGACGAATTCGGAAACATCGCTTTCTGTAGCATTGAAACTAATTTTGTAGACGCCCGCTGTACCTGTAACCGATTTACTAGATACAAGGTATCCTGTAAGACCAACAGCAACCTTACCAACATTGAAAACAGTATAACCGTAAAGAGTCTTTTTACCCTCTTTACTTCTGTTTGAACTCTTGGTTATATTTGCTAGTAGCAGTAATGTTGGCAATAACTATAGAAACCTTAAGCTTACCTTCGCGTCAAGTCCAGCGCCGTTGCCGTAGGAACGACATCCGAGTGAAGAGGGTTGCCTCCGAACTCCAGTATGGCCACGATCCGCTCTTTCGCTCCGACTTCTAACTGGCCGTATTGCGTGCGGTCGTAGATCCATTCAGGCATGTGCCGGCGAACGTGCCAGGGAGCGGATTGGGCTAGCAGCATAACGTTCTGGATCAAACAGCATACCGCGGCGTAATCTTCTTCCCGTTTATGGAGATCAGCTTCTTCTTTCATCAGGACCAGCAGGTGAGTCTGCGAAGGATTGCCTAGAGACGGCTGAATCGAGCGGGCTGCCTCGCCGCCATCGACGTAAATAAAACGCCAGGGCTCTCGCAGGCCGTCGTTCGGCGCCCAGACCGCCACATTAAGCATTTCCAGCACGTGTTGAGGTGTGATGCGCGCTGGCTCCGCATGCGAGCTTGAATCGACTCCGCCCAGCAGGGTCCATTTTTGCTCCGCGGGTGTTCGCTTCCGGGCTCTTGGTGTTTTCTCGAAGTAGCCGACACTTAGAATGCCAGCGAACCGTTCCCCGTCCTTCAATCCGATTTCTTTATAGAATGCCTCGTTCTTGATCACCGGATCGGTGTACCAGATCATGCCCAGCCCTTGCTTCCATCCGAGCAACTGAAAATTTTGTATGATGCTGCAAACTGCGGCGTAATGGGCATCGCTCTCGCGCTCATCGTCCGATGCTTCCGAGACGAAGACCAGATGGGCGGGAGTCTGCGTAATTTGTCGGGTGTAGATGTCCATCATTTTATCCGGGATAAGTTTGCCGAACGTGCTTTCCTTGACTTTGGCGATCATGCTCTTTCCCAATCTTAGACGCGCATCAAACGTGTCGTAGTAGGTGCAGCGCCAGCGCGGTTGCTCTTCGGCCGCGTATAGGTTTGCGGCTTGCTCAAGCAAGGATGCGATCAGCTCTTGCTTGATCGGCGTAGATTTAAACCTGCGAATGGTTCTTCGTTCTTTTATCGTTGCGGAAAATTCCAATAGAATCCCTCCAGTCTAATCCGAATATGATTTTTCAGGCTTCGTTATTTTGTTTACTGGTAAACTATATATCAGTAAAACGGAGAAGTCAATCAACAGAATTCAGGATATAATACGGATTTGACTGTTTATTTTCTGTTTGATATATTAGTTAACAAAGTAATGATAATAAGAAATAGTAGCATCATCTATTTGCAAAAAAAAGGGGATGTCATCGGATGATTCCTTCCGAATCGCTCAAGCGATTGTTGTATGGCCGGTTTCTTCACTACACGCATTTAACCGAGCAGATGTTTTCAAGCGAGATCGACGGTTTCGCGGAGCTTGCGCGAGAGCACGGAATCTCTTCGTTTCCGAACAGCATGACAAGCGTTCACGTCATCGATTGCATCGGCAACAACGAACCGATCAATAACGTGTCCATCGCGGAGAAGATGAACCTGTCCAAGGCTAGCATCACGAAGATCAGCACAAAGCTGCTTCAGGAAGGTTACATTAAGCGAAGTCAGTTGAACGACAACAAGAAGGAAGTGTATTTCAGCCTGTCTTTCAAAGGAAAGCGGATCTTCGAGGTGCACGCTTTGATGCATGAACAGATTGAGCGAAATTTCATTAGCCTCATGAGCTCTTTCACGGAAGCGGAGCTGCAGGCGTCTTTGAAGTTTTTTCAAATGATGATCGATCAGGGAGATAGCTTCATGAAGGGTGACGATAAGGCGGGAACGAGCGAGGAAGGCCAGGTCGGCGGCTAAACTTTCTCCGCACCCTCCCTGTACCTGCCCCTATAGTGACTTGATGAAACTACTATAAAATACGGCCACTCATTAGAAATGACTGGTTCCGTACTTCTGAGTTAGACAAGATGACGAAACATTTGGATCCATATGATCTTTTTGTATTGAGCTAACGGAAACGATAGTTCAATGCCGAATGGCTACATTGAAGTATAAGAAGTTATATATACGATGCTAGTTCTTTTGATACGCCTTTGCTGTTACAGAAAGGGAGTACGTTTGTACCAGTACGTTTTGTGTCTGAGCTGTTGGAATCGACCGTAGAATATATGGCGAATCACAAAACCGTAATCTTATTCGAGAAAAAAATAGCTCTGTATATTTCAGCTCTTCTTACCCGCATATATGGCGGGTTTTTATTTTTAATTAGGCATGTTCTTGAGACGTGCAAAAATACATTCGGGGAGAAGCAATTCTCATATCTTTAAAAATTGGTAAGGTACGCCGATGATCTCGCCATTCTTTGCCGATACAAACCGTAGGCGCTCAAGGCGATAACGAGATAAAGTATCGACTACGTTCAATTCGTTAACCCTGATTACTTGGATGAAGCTATTGTTCAAACATTACGACAAGCAGCAAACGGACAGCATCGTTTAAGATTATGCGCGCCGCCAACATGTTGATGTTAATGGGAGTCTTTTGAAGTATACTTCTCCACCATGGTATTCAAATAATTTCGAAATTCTTCAACATAGGTTTTCGGCTCTACTATTTCCAAATATGTCCCGAAGCTCGCTAAAAATTGAAAGCCAATACTGTTTTGTGGAACATAGATGGTGGCTAAAAAATATTCAGAGTTGTAGTATTCCATACTCTTTCGACCGTACCTTTCAATGAATCGATCTGTTATGCTAGGCGAAATCAACGCCTTAATCGCGACTAGTTGCGGTTGATAACTTGCTTCATGTTCTTGTTCCAATAAATAATCCCTAGGGTTAAATGTGTTTTCATCCATAATAAGATGATCGATCCTGGATAATTTAAATGTTCTATATCTCTGGCGTTGCAAACAGAATCCCTTCAAGTACCAACTCGATTCGCTAAAATGAAGCTGATATGGCTCGACAATTCTATTCGTTGTGGTCCCATTTCTATCTATATAATCAAATGAAACTAAGCTTCTTTTTAATATCGATTCTTGGCATATCTTCAAGGTTTGAAGAACCTCAGACCGTCCCTCCCAATCATAAAATGACAGTTGGATCGAACCTTTCGTAGACAAAGGGCTAACCATGGCTTCTATTTTTCTTATCGTCACTTCAACTTCCTCGCTAATTAGAATTTGTTCCAATCCACTGAGTGCAGTCAATATATTCTCCAAGTCGGAGCTGCTTAAAAGACGTTTATCGACCTTGTATTCATCCATAATGCCGTAGCCGCCATTAATTCCAATGACAGAATAGATCGGAATGTTTGATAAGCTCAGTGTTTCCATATCACGAAGAATCGTTCTTTTGGAAACGTTAAATAATTGAGCGAATTCTTTTGTTGAAACGATATTTTCTTTTCTCAGCAATATCATGATGATAGATATTAATCTCTCAACCTTCTCCATATTTTCTCCTCTGTTTTTGTGCTTTTTTTAAAAGGATGACATACGTATGTCACCGATTATATATTATACTTCATTTATTACAAGAAGGAGGTATAACTTTATGGCAGCTATTGCATATGTAAATTTTGATGGAATCACAGAACAAGCGATTGAATTTTATTCGGAGGCTTTACATGCAAACGAGGTGAAAACGGTAAAATTCAGCGATTTTCCGCAAGATCCAAACTATCCATTGCCAGAAAATGAATTAAATATGATCATGGAATCTTCAATCGAATTCGCTGGCGGGAAAATCATGATGTCGGATATTCTGCCTTCGATGAAGAGTGTAACGGGCGAGTTGGTTAAAGGAAACAATATAATGATTAGTCTCGTTATTGATGATAAACAGACACTGGAAAATTACTTTTCTAATTTGTCTGTAGGCGGTTATGTTATCATGCCGTTATCAGAAATGCCTTGGTCCTCCTGCTTCGGAATGTTGGCTGATAAATTCGGTGTTGTTTGGAAGTTTAATAGTGATGCTGATAAGTTCCTTGATAGAGTAATTTCCAACAAACAGTAACTCATTCTAAAAAAATGGTCTTGCAACTGAAGACCATTTTTTTATGCTGCTTATTCAAGCTGTGGAGTCGTGTTAGTATAAAGTAAAGCCAAGGTGCAGAAGACTGAGAAATGCGGTTCATAAATTGAACCATCCAAAAATCGCAACGAATATATAAAAAGCAGTGCCGGACGTTATCCATAATGGAAAAATAGGAGGACTTTATGAAAATACATTTCATACTATTCGTTTCATCCGTTACACAGGAATGCGAAAGGGATGCCCATGCGTCGCTTATGAAAACATTTGATTCTGCGATTCGTCCCATGCAAGGGGATATCATCGATGATCCAGGCTTTGACTCGGATTATCACAACGGCTACGAAGTGGTCAAAATTACGATGAATTATGCTTCTGAAGAATGCTGGGTTTCGTTGTCCCCGCTAGCCATAGAGTTGGAGAACATACATATAGAAACATATATCGCGAAACTTAAGGCTAACGGTTGGCGACCTTTCTCAAAGGATAATGACTAGTCTTTTTCAATAAATATATGTTTTCACACATAAATACGTTTATATGAAACGACTGCCTTTGCCACAGAGGATGGCGACAGTCGTTTACGCTTATAATATGACATACAGTCGTCCAATTAAGGGTTGTATACTGGGGATAGGAGTGAATGCATTCGAACAGTATTCCTATTTAATTGACGAAGAAAGAGGATGAAGCAAATGGAATTTACGGAAGCAGTTGAGCGTTCCGTTCAAATTAGAAAAAAATATCATGCTTTGGAAAAAACGCATCATGGAACGGAATGGACAATCGAAGAAGATGCATTGGCATTTTTGACAGATGCCGGATTGGTAGGGAGACTGACGATGTCACAGCAGGGGCGCTGGCCAACAAGCGGAGAACCGGCCTTGGAACTGAAACATAAGCTTGGTGAAAGCATATGGTGGCTGACCATTTTAGCTGATCGGATGAATATAGATATTGTTGAAGCAGTAGATCAATTCTTAACCAAAACGGAGGAACGGTTAGCGGAATAATGGAGCGGTGATGAAATAGGGAAATAGAAGAAAATTAGAATAGAAATAGAAGAATAATAGAAGAAAGAATGGGAAACCATTGCAAAATAAAGAAGCGGCAGTCTTGGATGAGAATAAAAACGGTGGCTGCCGCTGTTTGCTTTAATATTTCAATTTGAGTAGGTTGCGTTCGCCACTAAATGTTGTCGTATTGAAAAGCATCAGTACATCCTCGATGCCATTCTCCGCCATATAGTCACTGATGCTGCCATTATAATAACGAATGTCAATGACATGGATATCCTGCACATGCTGTGTCAGAAATGGCAGGAAGCTATGGGCGTAAGAATCTTTAATGACGAGCATTTTATCCAGCTGGGCCTGGTTAGCCGGAAGCTTGCTATGCAATGTTATAAGCGCATGGACGCCGCCAAGGAAATAAGAATACTTATCTTTTTTCGCCAAATAGCTTGGGTCGTACATGCTGTTGACCGTTTGGTCCATGTCGGCAATATACATGTCGGTTTGGATGCCGCTCTTGTCCTTATAAGCTTCAATGGCATCGGGCTTCACGCCGCTGAACTGGCTGCGTGTATGATAGCTGCCAAGAAACGAGTCGGTAATCGTTTCAATAGCAAAATCGCTCTCCGCAGCCGGCGTCCAGCCCATCTGCTTGGCATATGCGGCGTAGGCAAGGTAAGCGCCATACGTAGTCCAGTGGTGGTCTGTTTTATAATAAATAGGTTTATCAGAGTGTGCTGCGCTGTCGAGAAAATCAAAGCCGTCCATAAAGGTCAGGCTGCCTTGCACCTGCTTGCCGATAAAGCGATTGATCTCATCCTGCGGATAAGCTTCAGCGAGCCACGGCAAGCGCTCTGGATATAACCCAATCGAGGTGGGGGCTAGCATGAACGTCATATTGGCGTTCGGGTGATTCTGCGCATACAGCTGCACCGCAGCGGCGTATTCCTTTATTTCCGCATAAGCAGGTGCACTCAGCTTTTCGAATAAATAACCGTCGGCCCCTTTGTAAATACCGTTGTTTTCCTGCTGAAGTCGCAGCTGCTCAAGCATAGACTTCGTCCACACCCATTGATTGCGGAATGGAAAATGATCGGTAACGTAGCTTTCTGATTCGTCTGAAAATGTTTTGGACCACAGATTGTCCCAGGTTAGCTTAGGCGCTTTCTGCAGCGTACGGTTCTCCACATCAGAGAACGCTTGGATCGGCAATAGAAAGAACAATAATGACATGGTGAACAAAAGGGCTACGAAGCCCCATACATATATGCGGTCTGTCATCTTGCTCAATGCAGCGGCCTCCTTCCTTATTCGTTAGAATCGGAAATATAAGAATGGATTAAATGTAGCATCGACTAAATATGCCACTGACATGAAGAAAAGCATGGCGTGCCAGCCAAGCTGGATGACTGGACTTGAGCCGGGTTTTTCCCGGCGCTTCGGCAAAGACGCAATGGTCAATAAGACGAGTAAAATAGCGTTTGTATATAACAGATACAGCGATTCATTATTCCATACAGGCTGATGATTCATGCCGAACATGGCGCCAAAATACGCACCCATATCCGATAAGTCCTCAAAGGCGAAAAATACCCAGCCGATTAGAATAAGAAGCAGCGCATAGACATGCCGGACCCAAGCAGGCACCCGCAGCAGAAGCTTCAACGCGAACCATTTCTCCAAGACGAGCACGACTCCGAAATACAACCCCCATAGCAGGAAGTTCCAGCTTGCTCCATGCCAGATCCCGGTTAGCAGCCAGACGATCATAATGTTACGAAGCTGCTTCCATGGACCTTTGCGGTTCCCGCCTAACGGAATATATAGATAGTCTCTGAACCAGGTACTAAGCGATATATGCCAGCGTCTCCAAAAATCGGTGATGCTTTGCGCCGTATAAGGGCGGTTGAAGTTTTCATTGAAACGGAAGCCGAACATCATGCCGAGCCCGATCGCCATATCCGAATACCCGCTGAAATCGAAATAGATTTGAAAAGCAAATGCAATAATGCCTAGCCAAGCGGTAAGAGCGGGAAGCGAATCTGTGCCTGAGCTGGATATAGTATTCCACATTAAACCAATATTGTTGGCTAACAGTACTTTTTTGGCTAATCCGATAATAAAACGCCTAACTCCTTCCGCAAACAGCGGGGCGTTGACGGTGCGATGGCGAAGCTGCTCGGCAATGGTCGAATATTGTACGATGGGCCCCGCGACAAGCTGAGGAAACAAAGCGACGAAGGTGCCAAAGTCGAGCCAATTGCGCTGTGCCTTGGCCGTTCCCCTATAGACGTCAATAATGTAGGACATCGATTGAAAGGTATAGAAGGAAATACCGATTGGCAGCGCCAGCTCCGTTAATGGAATTTGGGTGCCGATTAGGCTATTGACGTTCTGGATGAGGAAATCGGCGTATTTGAAATACCCAAGCAAGCTTAAATTGACGATGATCGAGGCGACAACGATCCATTTCCGCTGCGCGCTGCTGCGCTTCGGATTGCTGAGCAGCAGTCCGAAGCTGAAGTCCGTAACCGTAGAGAGCAGCATGATTGCAATGTATACGGGCTCGCCCCATGCGTAGAAAACGAGGCTTGTCGCGAACAATACAAGGTTTTTGATTCGCCACGGTGACACGAAATAGAGCAGCAGCACGGCAGGCAGGAATAGAAAGAGAAACAGTAGGCTGCTAAATACCATACTCGTTATTTTTGCTCGAAATACGTATCGAAGGCAGCAACGAATTTATCTGCTTCCTCGGAAATAATGAATAATACGTAGTTGCCTTTCGTGACGAGCTTATAATTTTTAGCATTTTCATATTGATCCTGAAGATACGTTTCGAACGTTTTTTGCACGTCGGCGGCACGTTTTTTCACGCCTTCTTCAACGGCTGCGACATTCTTGGCGTCCTTCACTTTGAATAAGGCAATTTCATTGGTTTTTACATTCATCATCGGAGACATAATCGTATATTCTTCCATCAGCGCGGGGTCAATATAGAACATTTGCTTCACCATATCGCCGGTCATTTCGATTAGCGCTGGCTGTTCGATGGTAGCCAGCATACCGTCCACGATTTCTTTGGTTGTTTTCGTCGTAACAGCGGCTTGCTCTTTATTCGTTGTGTTGCTCCCGCCTGCGTTATTATTCGAGCCGGTATCCGAGCAGGCAGTCAGCGCCAATCCAAGCGCAATAACGAGCATAAAAGCGAAGTAATTTTTCTTCATTCAGTTTAATCTCCTTGGTGTCTTTTATTTTGTTTTTCAAATAATAACGACGAAACTAAAATCGTTATTGTTGCTGTTCGCGTTATTATGGTAAAAAATGACGCGAAGCATGCGTGATTGCCGTTAAGGGCAGCGAGCGCTACGAAGGATGATACGGTATTGCCTTGGCTTCATAAGGTGAAGGGGCTCGCGGAATGTGGAAAAGCGAGTTCGTGATTTGGAGAAGGCGATTTCTTGTGCGCAAATGAGTCTAGGATGCGCTGGCATCCATGCCTGGCAGAGCAAAGCTGAAGCGAGTATCTGGTCGAATAATGGGGAGTTCCGTCGATAGGTGTCGGATGTGTCCTGGACGCTTCGCCAATCCTGAAAAATGGCGCACATTCTGAAGAATTATATATTGAATAAGGAGGTGGACAACCCTAGAATCGTAAGAAAAAGGAGTTGTTGCGCTATGGACCCCATGCTGAAAGTAGACGGCAATACCTGGAGCAAAGCGCAGTTCGCATCGCGGATGCGAGTGATCGGGGAACTGGAGCCATGCCGCTCGCCCGAAGGGCATCGCTATGCGATTCGGCTGCGCGATCCGGTAGACATCTTGGCTGCGGTCATTTACTTCCGCGAGCATCATGCCTCAGCGCTGCTGCTTCACGGAGACACGCCGGCCGATGAGGCGGCGACGATGGCGGCGAAAGCAGGCTGCCGGGCGTTGCTTTTAGACGCGCCTTTGCAAGCGCTTTCTTTAAAATTGCCGGAGCGAGGGGATAGGATAACGGGACAAGCTGCAACCCGCTCAACGATTATTACGCCAGCAAGCGAGCGGCAATTTGAGCCCTCGCTGCTGCAGTTCAGCTCGGGTACGACGGGCGATCCGAAGCTAATCAGCCGGGCTTGGTCCGATATCGCATGGGAGACGGTAAGCTACAATAGCTCGCTTGCGGCCGCAGGCGGGGAGCCCCCGCTCGTGCTTGTGCCGGTGTCCCATTCATACGGCCTTATTACGGGCGTGCTGGCTGCTTGGGCGAGAGAGGATATTCCGCATGTCGTCCATACCCGGAATCCGAAAGCCGCATTGCGCCATATCCGCGATAACCCGGACAGTATCGTCTATGCGGTTCCTTTCTTATACGGGCTCATGGATTCGCTTAGCAAAGGCGAGGTTCGTTACCGGAAGGCGATCAGCTCCGGTGCGCCCTTGACCGAAAGCATGCTGGCGAAGCTGAGGGCTGCGGCGGGCGAGGTATGGCAGCAGTATGGCTGCTCCGAGATCGGCTGTATCTCTCTTAAGGCAGGGCCGGAGCGGCCCGATGAGGCGGGGCGGCCGCTGGCCCATCTGCATGTCAGAGCGGAGAGCCTCCCGGCGGAGCGTGGCGAAGGCGCGGTCTCATCCGAAGGCGCCGCGAAGGAACTCGTGGCAAGAAGCGGTACGCAGGTAGTGAGGACGGGGGATATAGGCGTCGTGACGGCAGGAGGCGAGCTTCGGGTGCTGGGCAGGCTGGACGATCTGATCAATGTGTCGGGGCAGAAGGTTATGCCTGGCGAGGTGGAGAGGGCGATTGCCGGAATAGATGGCGTGAGGGAGGTGGTCGTGTACGGAGCTGCACACTCCGTGTGGGGAGAGACAGTCAAGGCGTTGATCGTGGCCGACGGAAAGATCGGTACTGAGGCGGTCCGCGCGGAGTGTTCGAAGCTGCTGCCCGGCTATAAGGTACCGAGCGCCGTGCGGCTCGTAGATGAAATCCCGCGCAAGACGTCGGGAAAAATAAGCAGAAGATGGCTTCGTAAATGGGAGGAGGAACAATAATGGAACGCAATCGCATTGTCGAAGGGCTGCGCAAGATTATCGCGGAGGAGCTGGATGTCGCAGCGCCCGCTGAGCTAAACGAAACGGACAGGCTGAACGAGGATTTGAACCTGGACTCCATTATGATTTTGCAGCTTGCCGTGTATATCGAAGAATATTTTGAGGTGGCTTTTCCCGAAGAGGACGTCGATCCAAGCGTGTTCGCGACGGTCGGCAGCTTGACGGATTTTGTTGTCGCCCTACAGATATCGGGAGCCGCCCTCCGATGAAGCGGGTGAACCTGGGGATTGCGGGATTTGGTCGCATCGTCGAGTTAACCCATCTGCCGCTTCTGAGGAAAATGCAGGAATACCACATCTGCGGCGTATTCGATCTGACTGAGCAAAGGCGGGTGCTGGCGGAGCGCAGAGGCTTGACCGCTTGGGAACGGCTCGACGAGCTTCTGGACGGCGAGACGGACGCGGTACTGATTGCGACGCCTCCGCGCAGCCACTACGCGATCGCGTCAGAGGTGCTGCGCCGCGGCAAGCATGTGCTCGTCGAGAAGCCCGTGACCGTCAACGCGGAAGAAGCGCTGCTGCTGCGGGAGCTGTCCCATAAGCATGGCGGGATCGTCACGGTATTTCATAACAAACGGTTCGACCCCGCCATGGCGACTCTGGAGGAGGTGCTTCAGAGCGGCGTGCTGGGCAGGATCCAATTCGTTGAACGACGACATCATCAATTCGGCTCCGGCGCCTCGTTTGGCGTACAGTCATTTCGGCCTTCCTGGCGGGATGAGAGCGCATACGGCGGAGGGGCGCTGCTGGATTGGGGCGTTCACCTGATAGACCAGCTGCTTCATCTCAAGCTCGGCAGCCGAACAAACGTGACCGCGATTATACATCGCTTGCGTTTGGGAAAGGGAGACGTGGAGGATTGCGTGACGGCTCATCTTGAGCTGGATAACGGCATTCTGCTTATGCTCAATATCCACTTTGGCTCCCACGCGGCTGATCCGCAGTGGATTGTCGGAGGGGAGTTCGGAACCCTTCGAATCACGGAGCAGGGCGAAGCCGTCCTACAGCTGGTGAACGGGCTGCCGAACCCGCTTCCCTCCTCGCATTCCGGCAAGAAGAGCTATCGGGGAGACTTGGACGCGGTGCGCCACATTTATGGCTCGTTCGCTGCCAAGCTGTCCGGAGAGGGCGAGCTGGCTGTTACGTTGGAGGAGGCCATCGAAGGCATGATCGTCATGGACGAAATAAGAGCGTCTGCCGCGCAGGGAGACTCAGGGCATCGCTTGGCTACCGGAGATAAGTCCCTGTCGCAGGGAGCCGTCTAACAAGGGGGAAAGGCATGGGAATATTGTTCGCGGGACCGCAGTTGGAATTCGAACAAATTAGGGAAGCGTGGTTTGCCGCAGCAGGACAATTGGCCGCGAAGGGTGTCTTCGTCGGCGGGCAGCCGGTCACGGAATTCGAAGGGGCATTCGCCCGATATTCCGGAACGTCTCACGCGGCTGGCGTCGGCAATGGAACCGATGCGCTGTTTCTGGCGCTCAAGGCGCTCGGCATAGGGCCGGGCGACGAGGTCGTCACGGCTGCCAACACGTTCGTCGCGACCGCCGAGGCGATTCACCATACGGGAGCGACGCCGGTGCTTGCGGATTGCGACTTGGGAAGCTATCTCATCGATCCGGAGAGTCTGATGGAGAAGCTGACTCCGCGCACGAAAGCCGTCATTCCGGTACATCTATACGGCCAGATGGTGGACATGTCGCCATGGATCACGCTTGTGCGGGAGCGGGGAATCGCTGTCGTGGAGGACAGCGCCCAAGCTGCGGGAGCGAGACTTGGCGGCATGCCTGCCGGCAGCATGGGCGATGCGGGCTGCTTCAGCTTTTATCCGGACAAAAACCTGGGGGCGCTCGGAGACGGTGGAGCTATTGTCACCTCGGATGAATCGCTGCTGTCGACCGTTCGCAAGCTGCGCAATCACGGCGGAGAGACGCGGTATACGCATGATATACCGGGCTATAACAGCCGGCTGGATGCCTTGCAGGCACTTGCGCTGAGCCTGAAGCTCGAGCGGCTGGACGAGTGGACCTCGCATCGTAGGCGGATAGCGGGGCTTTACGAACGCTATTTGGGTCAGGTCGACGGAATCGTACTGCCTGCGCACCGCGGCGATGACAGCCATGTGTTCCATCTGTACGTGGTGAGATTGCCTGTGGAGGCAAGGGAGAACGCTCGGCGTTATTTGCAGAAGAAAGGCATCTTGACCGCGGTGCAATATCCGCTGCCTGTACATCTTCTGCCGGCGTTCCGCCATCTTGGCTACAAGCAGGGAGACTTTCCGATTGCGGAATTCTGCTCGGAGCGCATTCTGTCCCTGCCCATGCATATCGGCATGAATGAGGAAGCGGTGATTGAGGT
Organism: Paenibacillus sp. 2TAB23; assembly: GCF_052115165.1. Lineage (NCBI taxonomy): Bacteria > Bacillati > Bacillota > Bacilli > Caryophanales > Paenibacillaceae > Paenibacillus > Paenibacillus sp. 2TAB23. The sequence continues at coordinate 49,349 of NZ_JBFRGD010000031.1, read as the reverse complement.
GGCGGAAGGGCTGAAAGGGGCGCTTGCTTCGCCTGCTTATCGGAGCTAACGGCCCATTGTCATGTGAAGGAGGAGCCGAATATGAGCATGGGGAGCGTGAATGGTAATGGCAGGCATGGAACGGGAAGAAGAACGAGAGGGCATTATGAATGGCCTGCGGGAAGACATTGCGGTGCTAATCGATGATGCCGGGCTTGCGGAGCGAATTGGTGAGAATGAGCTGCTGGAGCCTGCAGGCGTGGATTCATTTGTGATGATTAATCTGATCCTTCGTGTGGAGCAGCGGTATGGATTGACGCTATCCGACGGAGAGCTGCGTTCCGAGGTCGTCGGGACGCTGGGAGGACTGGCGGACAGCATATGCGCCAAGCGAAAGGAGAATACGGCATGAGCGGCCCGCCGATTCATTGCTTATTGGATTGTTTGGCGCACCTTGTACGGAACCGGACGAACATGGACCCTCGTCCCATCTATCTAGGCGTCTGGAATGCTCCGTTTATTGCGAATGAAGACGGGTTCTCCTACTATTCGGAAGAAATCGATCCCGATATCGACCTGCGGCGGTTCGAGCAGCTGTATGGACCGTGCCTGACTCGCTGGCTGGAGCCACAGTGGGAGAAGGAACAGAAGTTCGCGAAGCTGGAGGAGGAGTTGTCGGAGACGGGGGATACGGTATCCGTTATTGCGCTCGTTGATCTGTATTACATGCCGCATTCCGCGATCTGCTACGGACTGAAGCATTTGCCGCATATGCTCATCGTGGAGCGGGGTCAGGACGGCGGCTTGCGTGCAGTGGATCCTTTCTTCGATTGGGAGGGAGAGATTACGCGTAAGGTGCTGTACGAAGCATTTACTTGCGGGGGGCTGAGCTCCGGCATCACGCTTCGCCTGGACAAAGCATCGGAGCCTAGCCGCATTCATGCGGTTGATGCGTTCCGCATGCATTTCGATAGGGGTACGAGTCCGTTGATAATAGGCGTGGATGACTATTTGAGCCACATCGAGAACGGTACCCCGAACTATACGGCGGCGAAGCTGTACGCCAGCATCGGACAAGTAGGGGTCATTGCGAAGCGCTGGAAAGGACTCGGCGAAGCTGCCCGTTATTTTGCGGACAAAGGCGGAGGGAATGGGGCACCGATACTGGAAATGCTGGATCAGCTGCTCGTCAAATGGGAAAATATTGTGCTTGTCATCGTGAGGCTCGGGGTACTTGGCAACCATGCCAAGCTGACCGATGCGCGGGCGAAGCTCGCTAAGCTGGCTGAGCTGGAGCGCGACATTCGAGGCGCATTGTGGACGCTATTCGAACGATGGGAGGCGGCGGGGCATGAGCGGGTCGTATAAGAAGCTCCGTATCGGTTATTCCTCCGGCTCGGCAAGAATGGTGAATGAGCGGGCAATCGACTCCAATTGGGTTCGTTATATGGGATTGCATGTCGAGCTGGTCCCGATTCCTCCGATCGCCTTGTACCGGCTTTTTGGCGGTTCGGTAGAACGATTCGTTCGCGATTGGCCGGAGTCGCTGCAGCGCATGTCGGACCGGCTTCTGGAGCTGCGGAATCATTATGGCGTGCAGACCTTATATCTGAACATTCCCGCCCTTGCACCCTATTTGTTCATGGGCAGGACAGCAGGCGGCATCGATCTTGGCTTCTTGGTTATCGCACATTCGGTGGCTTCCGAGCATTGGCTGAGACAGTGGCTGGGCATTGCCCCGTTCCTGAGCGAACGGGACGTTCTGCTATGCTCAACCCCGAGCAGCAAGGAAGCTTTGTGCCGAATCTCTCCTCGTTACGAGCTGGCCAAGGTTATACCGCTGGCTATAGAACGGAGAGCCTGGAGCGAGGTAGAGGAGTCACTCGGACGAAGGAACGGGCGAAGGCTGCTGTCCATCGGGCGGCTGGAGGACGTGAAAAACATCGAGATGCTGCTGCGGATGTTCGCAGCTGTGCTGGACGTCTTGCCGGATGCCACTCTAACCGTCGCAGGGGGATATACCGGTAAGGATAGGGCGCAAATCGTGGGCTACGAAACGTTAATTACGGGATTGGTCGCGAGCCTTGAATTAGACCGTCACGTCATCTTCGCAAATTCTGTTGAAGGGGAAGCGAAGGAGTCCTTATTCGCAGAAGCTGATCTGCTCGTCAACGTCTCGACGGATCCCGGAGAGACGTTTGGTTATAACCTTCTGGAAGCAAAAACGTGGGGAGTGCCCGCCATCTGCGCGGACTGGAATGGATTCCGCGACGTGGTGAACGACGGGGAGGACGGCTTGTTGGTTCCTTGCGAATGGGATGGGCCAAGCCCTGTCGTGGACGAGTATCAGGCGTCGAAAGCCGTCCTGTCACTGCTTATGAACGACGGCTTGCGGACGCGCATGTCCCGGCAGGCAGCGGCATCGGCGGAAAGATACGATTACCGGGACATATTCCCGGCAGTCGTCCGGGAGGTCGGGCTCGCCGCGGGATCGGCAATCAGCGAGTCGGAGCAGTTGGACGTCGTCTCGATGATGGGGCAAAGCCTGCCCCAGCTGGGGCAGCTGTACCGGCCAGAGCATTTGCGGCAGCTGCCATTCCTTGAACAGTCCCTGCTAAGAATCGTAACATCTCCATCCGAAACGCGGCTGTCGGACTGGATGCCGCTCGTCAAACCGATTGCAAGCCATTATGCGGGGAGGTCCGCTTATGCAGAGCATTAGATTGTTTATGCGCCTGACGCCTTATGTCCGCATTCGTTGGCCGCTCACGGCAGCCGCATATGTATGCGCCTTGTCGAGCTTGACCTGCAGCTTGGTGCAGCCGTATCTTTTCTTGATGCTGATCGACCGGGTATTGACGGGAGGCGAAAGGGGGCTGCTCGCTCCGCTGCTGCTCGCTTCGGGAGGACTCGCGCTCGGTTCGGTGCTGCTTGGGACCGTGCAAGCCGCCATGTTCCGATACTTGGGCATCCGGCATACGCTGGACCTGCGCGAGGTCATCCTCGCGCATCTGCGCCGATTGCCGATGGCCGAGATCGAACGGCATGGCGCGGGCAAATATTCCGCGTTGATGGGCATGGACACCGCGACGATGGGCAATTTTTTGAACCATGTGGTCAAGGAGCTGCTCTCCCAGTGGTACACGCTGCTGTTCGCGCTCGCGATCATTTTCTACCTGGATTGGCAGCTTGCGCTCGCGGCACTCGCGGTTATCCCCGTTCTGCTGGCGATTCCCCGGATGTTCCGTTCGCTCATTATGCGCCATACGGGCGCGGTCAGGGCGCATAACGAGGAGATCGGCACGTATTTGTACGAAAGCATCGAGGGCTCGCGGGAGATTCGCGTTCATGGACTTGAACGATGGGAGCGGGAACGAAACGAAGCCCGCTACCGCAATCTGGTGGGAGCTAGCGTAAAGGATACGCTGTACCGGGTGCTGTCGGCCCATTCAGGCTCGCTCGCGGTAAGCGGCATCGTCGTCGTGGTCTACGGCTTCGGCTCCGGCAGGGTACTGGACGGGACGATGACGATCGGCATGCTCGTCGCTTTGGTTTCCTACTTAAACAACGCGCTTGCCCCCGTACAGGCCATGAACCACTTCGTCGGGGAGCTCCAAGGCGGGGAAGTGGCCATGAAGCGAATCGAGGAATTTCTCTGCTCGCCAGAGGAGCCGATGCCCCGCGAGGGCGTTGCGGCAGAAGCGAAGGGACAACCTTGGCTTCTGCCGGCTGTCGAGGCTGCAGGTCTAACGGTGCTAGGCGGAGACCAGACGATATTGGACGGTGTCGACTTTGCCCTGAACGAGGGACAGACGGCCGCGTTCGTCGGACGAAGCGGCTCGGGCAAAAGCACATTGTTCCGCGCGATCCTCGGCTTCATGCCGGTTGAGACCGGCGTAATCCGGCTGGGAGGCGTGCCGCATGCCGCATGGACAAGGGAATTTCTAAACCGTCGCATCGGAGTGGTGTTCCAGGAGAGCTTTCTGTTCGCGGGCAGTATCCGCGATAATATTGCGATCGGACGGCTGGATGCAACGGATGAGGAAATTTACGAGGCTGCCTGCAAGGCGGGCTTAGGGCCTTGGATCGACAGCCAGCCCGCTGGGCTGGCTACGATATTGGGCCATCGGGGCGACGGATTGTCGGGAGGACAGCGGCAGCGGGTCGCGATCGCCAGAGTGTTCCTGCAACGGCCGGAGGTGCTCATCCTAGACGAGCCAACCTCGGCGCTTGATCAAGGGACGGAGGGGCAGGTGCTGCAGTCTTTGGCCGAGCTGATGAAAGGGAAAACGACGCTGATGTCCACGCATAGGCTCCAAACTGTGGAAGAGGCGGACTTGATCTACGTAATGGAAGCGGGGGTAGTAACGGATAAGGGCAGTCATGCCGAGCTGTTGAAGCGCGGAAGCGCGCCTTACCTTGCGATGCTGAGCCGCCAAAGCCATATCTCGGAAGCGGAGGAGTCCGATGACGGGGGAGTGCCTTCGGATCGGCTGCTCGAATTGTCCAGGGGGGAGATGCCGGCATGAGCACAGTACCGATTTCGTTTGCCAAGTGGCTGCAGGATACCGCCAGAGCGGATCGCGGCATGTTCTACGATATGGATGGTGAACGCCGCTATATGAGCTATGATGAGCTTTTCCGGGAGGCGCTGCTTATGGCGGAGCTTCTTCGAAGCCTGAAGCTTCGGCCGCGGTTTATCGCGCCGATCTGGATGACGTCTTCCCCGGCTTGCTTCCGTGCCATCATGGCCGTCGCGCTGGCGGACGGCATACCGGTTCCGCTTCATGCTGCTTCCGCTATTGCGGAAATACCCGCGATACTGGACGGGCTGGAAGCCGAGCTTTTCCTCTATAGCCCGTCGTTGCTCTCGGCTTCTCGGCTGCCAGAGGGCTGGGGCTCGCTAGCGGGACACGGAGCGCTGCTCATGGACGGTGAGGCAGGAGAGGTCTGGAATCCGGCGATGTTAGACCGAGCGCGTGGGCTGCCAGAACGAACGCGACGGTATGCACCGCCGCATGATACGGCGTTCATCTTCATGAGCTCCGGCTCCACAGGTACGCCTAAGGGCATTATGCTGAGCCTTCGCAATATGTGGTCCAACGTCCGGTCTATTAGGCAGAGCCTGGAACTGGGCGGAAGCGACACCGTGCTCATTACAAAGTCGCTGGGTTATTGCTCGACGGTAACGGGCGAATGGCTGCTTGCGCTGCATGCGGGAATGAACATTGCTCTCGCGCCAGGCTTGACCCATCCGTTGCAGCTGATTGCCGCGATCCGAGAGCATCGGCCGACGTTTCTATGTACCGTGCCTGCCGTCATGCTGCCGCTTGCTAAGTCCGTCAAGTGGCAGGCAGAGGATTGTCAAAGCTTGCGGAAGCTGATCGTCGTTGGCGCGGCGATGCCGCCCGATGTGCTGCTGCTGATGCATAGCAGACTGCCAGCCGCGGACATCATGCCATGCTACGGGCTGACGGAGGCATCGCCGCGCGTGACGTATCTGCCCTCGCGCTGGCTCGCGGCCAAGCCCGGTTCGGCGGGGATGGCCGTTCCCGGCGTTGAGCTCGCCATTTACCGCGACGGACGGCCATGTCCGCCAGGCGAGACGGGGGAGGTCGTCGTCAGGGGCGATAACGTGATGCTGGGCTATTACAACGACGAGATGCGCACGGCAGAGGCGTTGACGCCGTTCGGATTGCGGACGAAGGACGAAGGATGGCTGGACGAGGAGGGCTGCCTATACTTGACCGGCCGATCGGACTATGCGTTCAACGTAGCAGGCCATCTGTTCCATCCGGAAACGCTGGAGAATGTTCTGCTGTCGCATGCCGCTGTTGCAGAGGCTGCCGCGGCGGGCATGCCGGACGCGGCAACGGGAAGCCGCCCCGTCGCCTTTGTTGTCCTAGAAGAGGGTGGCTCCGCATATGACTATGCGAAAGCCGTGACAGAGCTGCTCGATTATTGCCGGGAACGGCTTACCGCGGCGGGAAGACCCCGGGACATTGTGATTGTACCGGCGCTGCCCCGTACGAAGACGGGCAAGCTGGACAGGAGAGCCATTCAAGCAAAAGTAGAGGAGGGGTACGATGATTACGGAAGAAGAGAGATCTCCCTTGCAATTGACGGTCATTGACATTATGGCGGGGCTGCTGAGAAGGCGGCCGGAAGACATACGGCTGGAGCATTCTCTGCTGAATGATCTATATTTGGATTCGCTGCATGTGCTGGAGCTGCTTACGCTGCTGGAGCAGAGGTTCGGCTTCGAAACCGACGCTGAGGACCTGCAGCCGCATGTATTCAGCACGGTGGAATCCGTGGTCGCGTTCGTTCGCGGGAAGGCAGCGTCATGACGGGAAGCGCGATGCCGGAACGGCTGGAGCGGGCCGCGGCGACGGCGTTCGAGCGATATCCGTTTTATCGGCGGTTTCAAAATGCCGGCGCATCCTTCCGCGATCTGCCCGTCATGGACAAGGCAACGATCAACGCCAATCGGGAGCTGCTTGAGCTTCCCTCTCAGGTACCGTTGATCGTCTCCCATACCTCGGGCAGCACGGGCACGCCGTTCCGCTGCGTGAAGACTCGGGAGGAGCAGCGGACGCTTGGGCTCGCCATTCAGCGGAGTCGGCGGAGAGCCGGCGTGCCGGCAAACGGCCGCATGCTGCTGCTCGGCAACGCCTTGCTTGCGGACCGCAGGATGGTGACGCTGTACGGCAACCGGATGATGCAGGAAAAGCCGAATTTGATTCAGGGGCGCTGCTCCGGACTGTATGAGCTTGCCATGCATGTGGAAAGGAACGGATTACCGGTACCTGACTCGCTCGTTGCCTTGCAGAACTGGGGTGAATACGCGCAGCCGGGGCAGCGCAGGGAGATCGAGCGCGTCTTCGGCGTGCCGATGCTGGACTATTACGGCATGGAGGAGATTTGGCTCATCGCCTTCGCGGGCAAGGACGGTGTGCTTCGCATCGACGAATCGCTCGTGTACGTGGAGGTGCTGGACCCGGTCACGCTGCAGCCCGTCCCCGAAGACGGGACGGGGGAGCTGGTTGTTACTTCCTTCGCCATGAACAGCCTGCCCTTTCTGCGCTACAGAACGGGGGACATGGGGAGAGTCAGTCGTGACGGAGGCTCCGGGGGGCCGATCCTTACACTGATGCCATTCCGGCAATCCTCCATCAAGCTTCCTGGCAGAGAGGTTCAGTCCGCCGTCCTTCGGTATCTTGACGGGTTCTACAAGTGGCTGGCGACAGATCTTGGCGTCAGGCAGTTCCAGCTCGTTCAGGAGTCGCATTATGACTTCCGCCTCCGTATTGCAGGCAGACCAAGCAGCGACGCGGAGCTGGCAGAAGCGGCGGACAAGCTGGCGAATTTGCTTAAAAGGGTGCTTCTGGCAGACGAATTGCAAATCGCCGTGGAGCATGTAGAGGAGATTCAGCCCCATCCCGTCAGCGGGAAGTGCCATCCCTTCGTCAGCCATGTGTCCTGATTTCGTCATTTCGTTCAATCTAACTATTGAGGAGGAGGAAGACGGACATGGATACAGTCGTTTATCGTCCCGAAAGCCCGGCTGGGCTAGCCGCTTTGGAATGCACGGCATCATGCATCGTATCCGCGCTATCGCTCTCCGGCGGCGATCCACGCTATTTTCTGCTGGGCTACTGGCATATCGGATATTATGACGGCATGCTGATGTCCGTTCGGAACATGAAGTGGATTGATTTGCGCTTCGAATACGGAATCCGTTTCTACCTTACCTCGGGGAGCGCCGAGGAGATAAGCTCGCTGCTCGATGAAGGCGGAATGGCAATCGTATTATGCAGAGCCTCCCGGCTGCGATTTTTCCCGAGGTCCATGCTGGGCTTCGAGTCGGCTGGTTTCTACCATAGCATTCTGCTCCATAGAAGGTGTGATGGAGAAGGGGAGGGAGGTTATGAGATCGTCGATCCGGTAGCCGGTTACGCGGGAGAAATGACAGCGGCGGAGCTCCTGCACGCCAGCGTGAGAAGAAATGAACTCGTTTACTGCAAGCTGGTTTGGGACGCTGCATATAGCCGTCCCTCTCGGCGAGAATCGCTGCGCAAGGAGTCGGCTGCGATTCTGAACGGTTATCGGAGGGAAGCGGGCAGAGCTTTCCAGCTCTTCTGCGCCGATGTTGCAGCCAGCGCCGATTGGGAAGAAGAACGGCGCAGAACGTGGGCAGAGCAGAACATGATCGCGCTCTCCGCCATGATCCGGATGCGGGGTCTCGTATGGCAAAGCTATCGCGAGCTTGGATCGTACTCGGAATGGGAATCGGCAGAGGGCGACCGAAGAGCTGGAGCTGTGAAGCGGGGCTGGATGAACGTTAATCTGCTGCTGGCGAAGCTTGGGAAGCGCAGGCCGGCAGAGGACCTTCGGGAAGGAATGCTGCGCAAGCTGGAGGGAGTCCGGCTTGCGGAGCTGGAGCTTCTCGAATATTTGGCGGCGAGAGGCGGGTCTGAGTGATGAACATTCATCTATGCTCCATTTCGTTCCGGCATGAGCTGGTCTCGTTCCCGGAGCTGCTGGATTTCGCAGCGCTTAATGGCTTCGCGGGCATTGAGCTGTGGGGCGCGCATGCCGCGGCCATGGCCCGCCGCATGCCGATGCAGGCGGCCCGTGCCGTGCTAGGCATGCGGCGAAGGGGGCTCAAGGTCGTCATGATCAGCGGTTACGTACCGTTGCTTGCCGAGACGGAGGCGATTTATGACGCCCAAGCTTGGCGGCAATGGAAAAACTTGATCGCGCTTGCGCGTATGTTCGAAAGCGATAAAATCCGGATATTCGCCGGGCATACGCCCAGCGCGCAATCCCGGGAGGAGGACTGGCAGATAGCGGCCGGCAGGCTGCGTGAGATGGCGGGACTGGCGTGGAAGCACGGCATTCGCACCGTCATCGAGACGCATCCCGGCACGCTGGCAGACAATCTGGCGTCTACGCTGCGATTGATTAGGGAGGTCAATCATCCCATGCTTGGCGTGAACCTGGATTTCCTGCATCTGTGGGAAGCGGGCGACGATATCGCAAGCGCGTATCAGAGACTGTCGCCATGGACGGTGCACTACCACTGCAAGAACGTACGGAGCCGCCGCGAGCTTGCCGTCTTCTCGCCGGACAACGTGTATGCCCCTGGCGGGACGCGAGTAGGCATGGTTCCGCTGGCGGAAGGCGCCGTCGACTACGAAGCCATATTTTCGCTGCTCCGAGACGAGGACCCAAGGGCTTCCTTATCTTTGGAATGGTTCGGAAGCGATCCCTACCGCTATTTGTCCGAAGAGATAGCCTGGATCAAGGCACTGCCTTGCATATACAAGTTGAATTCCGCGTCAGGCCGCTTAGGAGGGTAACAAAGCGTACCATTATTCTCACACAGCGTAGCATTATTCTCATAAATCGGACCATTACTCTCATACATCCATCGTCCTCGCTCGATAACGTCTCCGGTATTCGATAGGCGTCATGCCGAGCCTGTTTTTGACCATGCCGGTGAAATTGCCGGGGTTGCGGATACCGACGTGCTCACAGATCTGTTTGACCGGGGTGTCCGTATTCTCCAGGTAATGAAGCGCCTTGCTAACCCGCAGCTCGTTCAGATGCCGGATCGGAGACACACCGAAAATATGGCTGAATTCCTGGCAGAAGTAGTTGGGATTATATCCGATCGCGCCGGCGATTTCCTGAAGCGAGAGATCGGGATTGCCCAGATGCTTGCGCATATACCTCACGGCATAGACGATGGGCAGACTGCTTTTTTTACGCTTATGGGCTTTGGAAGGGTGGGCTGAGGGCTCTCGTATTTCTTCCGCCTGAGGTAGAGCGGACGGGTTGTCCGGCAGAAGAAAGCTCTCCATCAGCAAGGAGAACAGCAGGCTGCTGACATGAACGCGCGCGACGCTGTCCTCCGCATCCATAGGCAGTTGATAAGCTTGGAGCTGCAATAATAGCTGCTTGCTGAGTGGATTGATATAGCCCTTCAGCGATGGAGGGAAGCTGTCTAATTCAAGAAGAGAAGGGAATTGGAATGCGGCCGACTGGAGAGCAGGCAATTCGCCTGAGGTGAGCCTGACGTTCTGCAAAGGCGCGATCAGAAGCGGCTGGCCAGCTGCCAGGGTCTGCTTGGCATTGCCGACATCGCAAGCGAAGCTTTGCTGCGGCGACCACAGCAGTTGGAAGCCGGAGCTTGTCCACTCATCCCGGGAGATATTTTGGAAACGGTCGAAGCTTAGCGGAATTAACCGGGAAATCTGCCATTCTAACATGAATTATCCCCCTTAACCATCATCATGAGGCCGGCACTTAGCTGCGGATTCCAGATATAGCTATTATAGCTAAAAAGGGCGAGGCGGAGAAAACAATTAATAGACGGGAGTGTGCCCCATGTCCATTCATGCCGCGAGCAGCGATACGGTTCAATATTTGAAGAAAAAGATTGCGGAAATGACCGATAATCCGGCTCTGGAATTCGATGCGGATATCTATGCCCAGATTCGCGATATGGGCGTGGACTCGCTTCGAATGATTCAACTGCTTGTTCACATCGAACAGCATTTTGATATCGCGTTCGACGATGACGAGCTGATCATCGATTATTTTGCCACCATCGATCAGTTTGCCGCAAGCATTGCCAGAAAAATGGCCTCAGCGGTCTAGGTAAGAGGTGTTCGTTAGGACAATCCACTGAAGGAGGATGACGTCATGACAACGAAACGACTGCCCATGCACGACCACGATTACAAGACGTATCCCAACATCGCCCATTTGTTCTGCATGATCGGGAACCGGGAGGAGACGCTCCCGTGGGTGTACAACAATTTTATTCAACTCGTTTATTTCGGTTCGCTCCGCAAAATCGACTATACCAACAAACAGGATAGCTTCTTTGACCCGCTGCTGTTCGACTGTCCGTGGCTTCAATTTCAATTCATGCACCGGGACACCGTAGCGCAAAAATGGAACGGAAGCATCGTCCAATTCGCGATCGACGCCATTGATATGGGGCAGTACGTGTATTTTTTGGCCGATCAATCGCATATTCGGGAATCCGACGCTTACGGCAGGCATGCGCACAATCATGACATGTTTATTTACGGCTACGATAAGGCAGCGGGGACGCTGCATATCGCGGACAATATGCGGAGAGGAAGATACGTCGAGACGTCCTGCTCCTTCGCGGAGATGGAGGCTGCTTACGCGGCAGCCGATCCGGACAGCGATTGGTTTGACCGGCGAGTGATGTCGGTATCCTTTAAGCCGAAAACCTATTTTCAGTATGAGAGAAATACGGCCTTCGATTCGTTGTCCGTCGTGGACGCGATGGACCGGTATGTCAGGGGATGGAAGCCGCATTCTTACTTATGTTTGGAAAATACGTACGGGATTAAGGTGTATGACCGTATTCAGGAATATTTGCAAGGGATTGAGCAGGAGCGGGACGTGGCAGATATCCGCTTGCTGCATATTTTGTGGGAGCACAAAAAGCTCATGCATAGAAGACTCCGCTTCATGCTCGAGCACGATTTCCTGCGGGATGCTTCGCTCGAATCGGCTTATTCCGAGGTGGAGAGAGGACATGGGATCGCGGTAGGCCTGCTGCTCAAATATTCGGTGAGCGGAGACAAGCGGAGCGTCGCCAAGGTATCCTCTCTCCTGTCCGACGGGGCAAGACTGGAAAAGGAATTGTTGAACAAGGCCATAGCAGGGACGCATCATCGTCCCATGTATGATAAGGGAGGTGCTTTGAGTGGAGAAAATTCGGTTGTCCTGCAAGGGCATACTGACCGCAAACCAGGCAGAATCGTTGATGTCCAAGCTGGCATACAGCATTGAGGGCATTCGCAGCTGCGACTGGGATTCCGAAATGATGGAGGTTGTCATTGAGCCCGTAAGCTTGGAGTCCTGCGAGGCGATTGCTGCGACGGTAGAAGCGATGATCGCCGAGGAACGAGGGATCCGCACGCTTGGAAGCAGGACGATTAAGCAAACTCCCGCAAGATCGGTTTTTTTGGAAGGGGGCTTCGATGACGGCCGCGAGAAGACGCTACAGCAAGCGTACGCGGTGGACGGAAGCGTCAAGCGTGATTATGCGGTAAGGCTGATCGGGCTGCTCGACCGGCTGTTCGAAGAGATGGCGGTCCGCAGGGGAGCTGCACTGCGCCGATACCCCTCCATGATTGGAATTGAAACGCTGGAGAAATGCGGTTATATCCGCTCTTTCCCGCAAAATCTGTTCGTGGTGGGCGAGTTTCCCCATCGGTATGACACGCTCAGGCAGGTCAAATCGGCTGCGGACCCCACAGCGCTTGCCAGGCAAAGCCGGCACGCCTTGGCTCCTGCTGTATGCTTTCACTGTTATGCCGAATTTTCCGGGCAAGTGTTGGACGGGCCAGTGCGGCTTACCGCAATGGGCAATTGCTTCCGTCACGAAGCGGAGTGGAGGGTGGGCAACCACCGACTAACTGAATTCGGCATGAGGGAAGTCGTATTCGTCGGAGACACGGATTTCGTGGAGGAAGAACGAGGCTGGTGGATGGAGGAAATTTGGTCGTTGTTTGTCGAACTGGGCTTGCACGGAAGCTTGACGACGGCGAATGATCCCTTCTATTTCTCGGAAGACGCGCTTAAAATCCAACATCAGAAGATGGCGTCGATGAAATACGAATTGCTGGTGGAAACGCCGGCCCGCAGCACATTTTCCATCGCCTCTTTTAACCATATGGGGGATTCGCTCTGCAAGCCGTTCGACGTCAAGGGTCCCGCTGGCTTGCCGTGGTCATCGGGCTGCGTGGCCTTTGGCATAGACAGGTGGGCATTTGCGCTGCTGGCGGAATATGGTGCATGGGACGAATGGCCGTCGGCCGTCAAGGATAGGCTTCATGGCCGTGCCATGATGCCGGCAACGCAAGGATGAGGGGATCATTTAATTAACAAAAGCAAAGGCCAAGGCCGGCTGGGAACGTATTCCTAGTCGGCTTTGCTGCGTGTTAGGAACTGCAGTGCAGAAAGCTGCAATAAACGCTGGTTAAAACAACGTGAATCATGCAAGCATGAAGCATTTCGCCCAAAGGGAATGATTTTCGGCAAATGGAGGGATTAATCGTCTTTTTCTGCTATAATTCGATAAAGTAAATGGATCCCAAGCGTTCGAAGGAGCAGACAAATGTCCATCAGTTTAAGAACCTATTCGGCCATAACCATAATTGTACTTATTATTATTCTTACGGTTTTCCTAGGCGTGTCTATCAACAAACAATCTACTAAAAAAATAGAAGCCGAAGTCGGAGATTCACTCGCCGGGTTTGCCTACCAGATGAGCGATAAGCTGGACCATTACATGTGGTCATGGATGGGCGAAATCAATATTTTGAGCAAAATCGATTCATTCACCGAAGCAGGTGGGGAAGCGAACGCGCAGCTGCTGCTGGATGAGCTGAAAAAGAACTTTCCAGCCTATTCCTGGGTTGGACTAACAGACGAGAACGGTGTCGTCAAAGCGGCTACCGATCAAATTCTTGTTGGCAAAAGTATCGGGGAACGGCCCGTATTCAAAAACGCCTTAAAGGAAACTTTTATTGGGGACGTCCATGATGCTGTGCTGCTCGCGAAGCTCATTCCGAATGCTTCGGGCGAGCCGCTGCAGCTTGTAGATATCAGTACGCCTGTATATGACAAATCGGGAAACTTCAAAGGCGTGCTGGCGGCTCACTTAAGCTGGGAATGGGCGAAGGAAGTACAGGATACGATATTGAAGCCTCTTAGCAAGAAAGAACAGCTTGAAGTATTTATCGTGGCGCAGGATGATACGGTGCTGCTTGGGCCTGACACGATGAAGGGCAACAAGCTGAATCTTGCGAGTATCCAGAACGCACGCTCAAGCAAAAGCGGCTGGCAGGTTGAGCAGTGGCCGGACGGAAAATCGTACTTGAACGGTTATGCGTTCGCGGAGGGACATGATCAATACAAGGGGCTTGGCTGGACGGTTATTGTGAGGCAGCAGGAATCGATCGCTTACCAAACGGCCTATAGCTTGAGGGAATATATCGTGAAGCTGGGCATTATTTCGGCTTTCGTATTTGCGTTAATCGGATGGATGCTAGCGGGAAATATTGCGAAGCCGCTTAGCCGTTTAACCCAAGCAGCAGACCATCTGCGTAATGATGAGCAAGCCGAAATCCCGTATTTGCGCGGAATAAAAGAAATTGAAATTTTATCTTCATCGCTTCGCGACTTGCTCGGCACGCTAGTCAAGACCGAATCGAAGCTCGGCAAGATGGAAGGGCTGGCGCATAGCGACCGGCTTACAGGCCTTCCTAATCGAATTGCGTTTGACAGCTTTCTGCCGGAGGCTGTGAAGCAAGTCGGGGAGGCGGGAGAGACGATCGCAGTGCTGTTCCTTGATCTGGACAGGTTTAAATACGTGAATGACACGTTTGGTCATCATACCGGAGATTTGCTGCTGCAGGAGGTGGCAAACCGGCTGCGGCTGCATATCAAAGGCAACGAGTTTTTATGCAGGCAGGGCGGAGATGAATTCGTTATGCTCATGCCAGCTGCACAGAATACGGCAGTTGAAGATGCTAGAATGAAGGCCAATGCCATCATCAAATCGCTCAACGAGCCGTTTCTGCTCGAGGGCCATCCGATAGAGATCGGTTGCAGCATAGGCGGAGCCATATGGACTGACCATAGCAGTGAGATTTTGGCAGTCGTTAAGCTGGCGGACGAAGCGCTGTATGCCTCCAAAAACAACGGGAAAAACAGAGTGATCTTTTATCATGAAATCCGGTATTCGATGTAGATTGCTAGGCGAAACATGCAAGGAAATAGAAAAGCGCAAGACGGGCTAAATGCCTATCGTCTTGCGCTTTTTTATTTCCCATTGATTAAGCGCTTACGTTCGCCGTATATTATTTAGTAAAATGAGTAAAAAAACAGCTTAAACTTGCTCAGGGGGGCATCAAGTGAACGTATACAACCGGCTGAAACGGTTCGAATGGTTCCGCAATCGATTAATCCGCAACAAAATTACGCTCGTCTATGTCCCGCTTATTATTATTCCCTTGTTCGTGCTTGGCTTTGCCTCCAATCAAATCTATACGAATGCGATCGTAGAGAGAACGGTAAAGAGCGTATCGGATAATTCATCCTTGATCATTACCCAGATTAACGGCAAGCTTGCCAATGCAGTCAATGCGGCGAATATGCTCACGCTGAATATGAACAAGGTGCTGGTCGAGGATCAGTCGGGAGCGGGAGGACAGATGTCGGAGCTGCAGCTTTATACCAAAATCACGAATCAGCTGAGCTTCGCGCTGGTCGTATTTCCCGATGTGGAGTCTGCAGCATTCATTGATCCCGATTATCATATATACGGCTCCAATACGAGTATGGAAAGCAAGCGGGAGCTTGCGGCCGGAAGCGAGCTGCTGCGACGGCTGGAGCAATCAAACGGAGCGAATATTTGGTTTCCGATGCAAAAACGCAATTATCTCGTGAATAATGAAACGGAACCGATTCTTACGCTCGGCAAGCGTATCGTGAATATTAATACGGGCGTTCCGATCGGCTACGTCATTCTGAATATTAGGGAGAGCGCTTTGTCGGCCGTGTATGAGGATATCGGTTCGATTAAGGAAGGCTCTTATTATATCGCGGATACGGCTGGGCGCATCGTCTCCTCTAAGCAGGAGGATGAGGTGCTGCAGCCGATTACGGAGCCCTCCTTATTGGAATGGGTGCAGAAAAACGCGGCTGGAGCGAAGGTCCAGTCGACTCGGGATGGGGATATGCTGCTGATCAGCAGCGATATGCAGGGACTGGGCTGGAAACTGATTTCCCAGGTGCCCTATGATTTGCTAACGGAGGATACGAGAAAGATTACGAAGCTGATTCTGCTGATCGGCCTCGTATGTTTTGTTATCGCGCTCTTCGTCGCCAGGCTGCTGTCCAATGTGATTTCAAAGCCGATCGTCCACTTATCGCGCCATATGAAGAAGGTGAAAGAAGGTAACCTTGACCAGCAGATCGAGGTGAACTCTGGCGATGAGATTGGTTTGCTCGCTTCCGGCTTCAATACGATGATGGGTCGGGTCAAGGAGCTTCTGGTGAACATCAGCGCGGAGCAGAAGAAGAAGCGGGAGTACGAGCTGGCCCTTATGCAGGCACAGATCAAGCCGCATTTCCTGTATAACACGCTGGATGTGATCTATACGCTGTCGGAGATGGGACGGGCTCGGGACGTGCAGCGCACGACGAAGGCGCTCGCGGATTTCTACCGGGTTGCGCTCAGCCAAGGCAAGGATCAAATTAGGCTGGAGGAGGAGCTGCGGAGCGTCAAGGATTACTTGTCCATTCAGCGAATCCGCTACTCAGACGTCTTCAATTATGAGATGGACGTCGAGCCTGAGGTGCTGGGCAGCATGATTCCGAAGCTGACCATTCAGCCTTTGGTGGAGAATGCGATCTACCATGGCCTGAAGAATAAGATGACGTTTGGGCTGTTGACGATTACGGCTAGGTGCGAGGATCAGAAGGTTGTCTTGATCGTAAAGGATGACGGGGCGGGCATGACGGAGGAGCGTCTTCATGATCTAAGAGCAAGCATGAGCGGCGCGCAGCAGCAGGTTGGTTATGGAATAAACAGTGTGCATGAACGGATAAAGCTTTATTTCGGCGAGCCGTATGGCATACAAATCGAGAGCGAGAGCGGGCTCGGCACGACGGTGACGGCAGAGCTTCCCTATCAAGCGGAACAGGAGCGGTAGCAGCGATGCAGAAGGTAATGATCGTGGATGATGAGGTTATATTTCGAGACTATTTGAAAACGGTGCTGGACTGGGAAACGCTCGGTTTCGTCATTAGCCAGGAAGCTAAGCATGGCCAAGAAGCTATGGAGATGGTTGCCATAGAACAGCCGGATATCGCGCTCGTTGATATTACGATGCCGTTTATGGACGGGCTGGAGCTGGCCGAGCGGCTGAGGGAGCAGTATCCGGAGATCAGCATCGTATTGATTACGGGACATAATGAATTTGAATATGCGCGCAAAGCGCTTAAGCTTGGCGTTGAGGATTACATCCTGAAGCCCTTCTCCAAGGATGAGCTGCTGCTTACGCTTGTGAAGCTGAGACAGCAGCATCAGAAGGCGCAGGAGGAGAAGGTTACGCTTCGCGAGAACACGGAGCTGATGAAAGAGAGCTTCCTCAGCCAGCTGATAAGCCGTGAATATGCGCTCACAGAGCCTGAGACCATCAAGCGGCTGCAGCAATTCGGCGTGTATGCGGAATCCGGCCTATATGTCGCAGCCTGTATCGAGATTGACCATATGGACCGCAAGTGGAGCAAGGCCAGCGACCGGCTGCTGATGAAATATGCGGTCACGAATGTGCTGAACGAGGCGATGGAGGAGAGCGGCAATTATTTGATATTCAACGGGCCTGAGGGACGAATCGTAGCGCTCGCTCGCCATCAGGGAGGTCTTGCAGACGAAGTACCAACGCTGGAAGGCTACAAGAAGCTTTGTTTTCTCATCAAGAAGTATTTGAAATTCACGATTACCGTTGGCGTTGGACACAGCAAGGACGGCTTCAAGGGGGTAGCTTCCTCTTACCTTGAAGCGCTTGAAGCGCTGCAGAATAAGTTCGTGCTCGGCAATGACAGGGTAATCGCTTATGGGGAGCAGCTGCCGAGCAGCGGCAACCAGCCTTTTTATCCTACAGAGGTGAACGAGGAGCTGCTCGTGCTGCTGCGTCTGAATAGCTGGGAAGCGATTGAACGGAAGCTGGATGATGTGTTCCAGACGATACGGGAGCGAAGGCTGCCTATCGATTATATTTATGTCATTTGCATGGGGCTTGTATCGGTGAACCTATCTTACTTCGAGGAATCCGGCCATCCTGTCGAGGATTGCTTCGGCGATCAGTTCTTTCCGTATAACGAGATTCGCAAGCTGGAATCGGCTGAGCTGACATTCGACTGGCTTAAGGAGCTGTTCCGCAAGGCTGTGACTTACAACAGCAAGCATCGCAATACCCGATCCTCCCAAATTGCCAAGGCAGCGAAAGCCTACATGGAGAACCATTATGCGGACCCTGCGCTGCAGCTGGACCAGATTGCTTCGCATGTATTTATTAATGCCAGCTACTTGAGGGCGGTATTCAAGAAGGAGATCGGCATTACGGTCAGCGATTACTTAACGCAATACCGGATGCAGCAGGCGAAGGAGCTGCTCAGCCGCAATAACGTAAGGTTAACGGACATTGCGGAAAGGGTTGGATATAACGATTCGGGATATTTTAGTAAAAGTTTTAAAAAGTTTTACGGATATTCCCCTAGCGAGTACGAAAAGAGCCGCCATTAGCGGCTCTTTATTGCGAAAACCTGCGGATTTTACCAAAAGCACGCAGTTTCTTCATTATCAAGCTTCGCTGATTTCCTTATACTCAGAAATGTAAAGAGCGTGAACAAAAAGCTTTGGCTAGAACAAACATTAGGGGGTCAAACGATGAAAAAGCTTGCAATTGCGGCGATGAGCTTTTGCTTGGTATTCTTGGCAGCCTGCGGCTCCGCGGGCAGCAATGAAGCAGTGAACGACAAAGCGGCTAATGAAGGAAACAAAGAGACGGCGACAAACGCCGCGCAGGAGGAAACAAAACCGGAGGACGACGCTAAGCCGGTTAAGCTTCGGATTTATGCGCAGTATGCCGATGACGATACGAAGCTTCCTTACGATTATGCGGTAGCGGAATTGAAGAAAGAAATGCCGAACGTTGAGCTTGAGCTTGAAGTGCAGGCACAGGATGACGGCCAGAAATTAAAGACTTACGCGGCAACGGGTAACTTGCCTGATATTTTCCAAGCGGGTCTTGATATCATAACCACGTTCAAAAAATCCGGCAACATTCTTGAGCTGGACTCCTACGTCGATGAGCTTGGCTTCAAGGACAAAATGTTCCCGAGCACAATGAACACGCTCGTAGCAGACGACGGACATACGTATGCATTCCCATATGCGGGCAATGAATTCGTATTGCTCTACTACAACAAAGAGCTGTTCGAGCAAAACAACGTAAAGGTTCCAACCACCTACGACGAGCTGATGACGGCGGTTACGACGTTTAATGCGGCAGGCATTACGCCAATGTCGATCTTCGCCAAAGAGAAATGGCCGACGGTTGCATTGTTCGACATGTTCGTAACGCGCAGCGAGCCGCAAGGCATTCTGAAGCTTGATAAAGGTCAGGCAAGCGTGAGCGATCCTGCTTACAAGGAAGCAGCGGATAAAATTATCGAGCTTGTGAAAGCAGGCATGCTTCCCAAAGGCGCAACGAACCTCAACTATGACCAAGCAGCGGCATTGTTCCACCAAGGCAAAGCGGCGATGTTCCTGAATGGACAATGGGAAATTGCCGAATCCACGAAGCAGCTCGGAGACAAAGCAGGCTGGATGTACTTCCCAGGCAAAGACGCAGCGAACTACGAAGCTAGCAAATATGCATTCAGCGGCGGCGGCGGACCGGGCGGCTATGCGGTAAACCCGGATACGAAGGACAAGGATTTAACGGCTAAGGTAGCCGCATTCATCTCGCTCAAATACGCGGAGTACAAATATACGGAGCGCGCCAATCCGCTCGTTTCTACAAAGGTAGATAAAGCGATCGTTACCGAATATCCTCCGATGATGAAGCAGCTGTCTGACGACATTGCCAAAATCACAAGCACGACTTCATTCGCATGGGGCTTGTCTGACGCGAAGTTCAAAGCAGCCATCGAGGATGCGTCACAAAGCCTGATGACCGGCGCATACAGCGCAGAGCAGTTCATCGAGGACGTGAGCAAAGCCGTTCCAGCAGCGAAATAGCAGCAAATGGAGTAAAGGAAATAAAGGGTAAACGAGGCGGAACTCACTCCCGTAAGCAACAACCGGAGTGGGTTCTCGTTCTCTAACGGCATAACGCAGCTTGGAACGGATAGTCAGACTTGCAGAGGAAGTGATGAAATGAACAAATTTCTGGGGAACAAGACAGCGATACTTTTGTTTATATTGCCTGCTCTCCTCTTATACACCGTGATGGTATTTTACCCGATCGTCCAGACGTTTTTTCGCAGCATGTATGAGTGGGATGGACTTTCGGAGGGCACTTTCATTTGGTTCGACAACTACACGAGACTGTTTCAAGACAGCTTGTTTTTCACTTCCCTTAAGAACGGCCTAATCTTCGCGGTAATCATTACGGTAACCCAGATTGGGATCGGCTCGATTCTAGCTTTCGCGGTTGCGGATGCGAAGTTCAAAGGGCGCAAAATTTTGCGCATTAGCTTTTTCATACCGGTTGTGCTTTCGATTACGGTCGTTTGTCAGCTGTGGCTGTCTATCTATAATGGCGAATATGGGCTGATCAACAAAATATTCGAAGTCATTGGGCTTGAATACAAGCAGGATTGGCTTACGAGCAGCAAGTCGGCAATTATCGCGATTGCGTTCGTAAATGCGTGGCAGTATATGGGGTATCACTTCGCCCTTCTGCTTGCGGGCGTGAAGTCCGTTCCTGAACAATATATGGAAGCTGCCCGCATTGACGGGGCGACGAAGCTGCAAGCCATTCTGAAGATCAATATTCCCATGATGGCGGAAACGTACAAATTTTGCCTCGTATTCGCGATTACAGGCGGGCTGAACGCTTTTGCCAATATGTATATCATGACAAGCGGGGGACCTGGCACCTCGACTTACACGCTCACTTATCTCATGTATCGTTCTGCATTCCGAGTAGGAGAGTTTGGTTACGGCAGCGCGGCGGCGGCAATTCTCGTCATTGAATGTCTGATCGCGACGCTTATTATTAACCGGCTGATTGCTAGAGAACGCATTTCATACTAGAGGAGGCGTGCCCCAGATGACCTGGATGATGAAGCTTAGAAAAAACAACCTGAGCATGCAAATTTTTTTATGGCTGTACGCCATATTGTCCGTATATCCGCTCGTATGGATGATTTTTTATTCGCTCAAAAACAATGATGAAATTTTCGTAACGAATCCGTTTGGACCGCCTGTGCATTTGCGGTTCGAGAATTACGTAGAGGCATGGTCGAAATATAATGTGCCATCTTACTTTATGAACAGCTTATTGGTTGCGGTAGCGACTGTAGCGGGGGCTATTCTGCTTGCGGTTATGTTCTCCTATGCGGCTGCAAGGCTGCGCTGGCGGTTCAGCAAAATCGCGCATACGTATATTCTTGTGGGCATGTTTATACCGATTCAAGTCATTATGATTCCGCTTGCGATTCTCGTGAGGGATTTGAACCTGGCTAACACTTACGGGGCGTTGATCATTCCGTATATCGCTTTTAACATTTCATTTGCTTCCATGGTATTTTACGGCTTCTTCCGCAGTATTCCGATTGAAATGGAAGAATCGGCCTGCATTGACGGAGCGAGCATTTACCGGACGTTCTTCAGCATCATGCTGCCGATCATCAAGCCCGCGCTTGCAACGATGGTCATCTTTATTTTCCTCAATTCATGGAATGAGTTCACGATGGCTGTCATTCTCATTACCAAGGAAAGCTTGAAGACGCTGCCGCTCGGCCTGCTGTTCTTCCAAGGGCAATTCACGACGGACTGGGGCGCTATGGGAGCGGCAATGACCATTGCGAGCCTGCCAACGGTTCTGATCTACATCCTGTTCAGTGAACAGGTAGAGAACGCGCTTACCGTCGGCTCGGCTGTCAAAGGTTAATTATAATTTCTCATACACGCGATCCTCGGAATTGCTGGATGTGAGCTCGCAAAGACGCTCTGCCGAGAGCTTGTCCATATAGGCAGCGACGGCGATATAAATCGCAGGCTTGCCGGTAGACATTCGCGTATCCTGCACGAGCTTCTGCTCAATGAGGAAGTTGGTGATGGCAAGCGTGCTGATGCGTCCGTATTTGAGCGCGTCGCTCACGACGCTTTGCGCCGCAGGCGGCAGATAGAACGGACTGGAACGTTTGGCGTCTGAGCTGCTTGTTTCAGTCTCTCTCCGCATGGCAGCGCCGAGCTTTCTGCCGGCCTCCTCGAACGTTTGTGCATCTTGATTGGGCGAAGCAGAAGGCTCATCAAACAGAAAAGCGCCTTGGCTCTCTGTTTCCTCGTCGAAGACGAACGCGCCTTGGCTGCCTGCCGGTTCATCGAACACGAAAGCGGCCTGCCCGCTATCGGATTCTCCGAAGCTGAAGGCTCCTTGCTGCACAGCATCCTCGCCAAAGAGGAAGGAGCCCTGTACGGAATCGGGTTCTGCATCTGTTTGGTCTTGTGGAGGAGGATCACCCGCTGTATCCGTTATCT
This sequence comes from Paenibacillus sp. 2TAB23, assembly GCF_052115165.1. Classification (NCBI taxonomy): domain Bacteria; kingdom Bacillati; phylum Bacillota; class Bacilli; order Caryophanales; family Paenibacillaceae; genus Paenibacillus; species Paenibacillus sp. 2TAB23. Next base: position 27,028 of record NZ_JBFRGD010000031.1, on the reverse strand, counting down.
GCACAGACTCGGGTTCCCGGGGATCATCGCCTATATCCGCTGGTGCATCATAATAAGTCAAAGCGGCCGCGAGCCGCTTTTTTCTATTCACGACATCAAGCTCGTGAAGCCTTCTGCGGATACGCGCAAGCTGCCGATCGAGCAGCGGAAGCCCGGCATCGATTTGCGCCTGAATATCGAGCGGTACCTCCAGCTCCTCGGGAAGCGGCAGGAACAGATGCTGTCCGAGCTGCCAGCCATTCTGGTATTTGCTAAGCACCTCATTCAGTTCCCCGTCAAGCACATCGAAGCCTTTCATAATATCAGCGATCGCTTTCGCATCAATACCGGTATGAAGCTGCAAATGCTCGATGCCGAAGTATCGAATGGTATTCGTTGGCACATGAAGCACCTGGTGCTGATAGCGCAGCGAGCGTCCGCATTCGCACTTGGTGAGCGGCGATACCTCGCCGCTGTCGGTAAACCCGATATAATCCCACTCCTCGATAAAGGACTCGATGTCCTCGAACTGCGCATCCTCGGGAATGAATTGACATTTTTTGCGCGCAAGCTGCCTGGCGAACAACGTTCTTCTGCCGCGAACAAGTTCATGGTGCAGGAAATGGCGTTGCTCCTCTGACAGCTGCTCCATAATGCGGTCGCGCTGCTCCAGCGTCATCTCGTATTTCATCGCGCACCTCCGTATCTCTATGACTATAACCCCATATCGGAGCTAAGCAGCTCCCCTAAGGGCTGGATTGTAATGTGACGTGTTCGTTTCTTCATTATAGATGGGGAGGATTAATAAGTCATTAAGGATATGGATGCAAGCCGCAAAGCGAACGTCATACAATTGACATCTAATGAGCCTGCAATACCGAAAGGTTATCCGATATAATGTAGGTTAGGTTGAGCGGTTAGCCAAGAAGCTGCCGCAGGAGGAGGTTGTTACTAATGTCCGGCAAGGAAAAGAAGCTTGATCTGCCTAAGATACCAGAAGGGCTTACGGCGCTTGACGTACCCGATTACGAATGGGCGGACGAGCATGAAATTAGCGACAGCATCATAGAGGATTGCGGCATTCACAATCAATCGGCGTATAAGCCCTGCTTCGATAGAGTCGTGTTTCAAAACGTAGTGTTTCGCGGGACGAGCCTGCGCAAAGCGGAGTTTACCGATGTTCGGTTCGTAAACTGCGATCTATCGAATATCGATTTGAGCGAGGTTATCCTGCACCGCGTTTCCTTCCATAATTGCAAGCTGCTTGGTATGGATATAACGGGATCGACGCTGCGCAACGTTTGGTTCGAGCAGTGCTACGCGGATTATGCGGTGCTGCGCTTCTCGAATGCCAAAGGCGTGAAATTCGAGAAGACGTCGCTGGCCAAGGCGGATCTCTCGAATATGACGATCGCGCAGTTTTATATGAAGGAAGCGAATATTGATCAAGCGCAGTTCTCGCAAACAAAGCTTGGCGGCGTCGATATTAGCAGCTGCGAGTTTAATGCCATTGGCGCGGGATTGGAAGACTTGAGGCGCTGCATTATTTCACCGGCGCAGGCGATTACATTCGCGACGCATTTCGGCCTAGTTGTAGACGACGGCACGAATTAAGCAGCCTTAATCGGCAGCATAGGAGTACTTGGAAGATAGCCGCGAGCATGCAGCTATCTTCTTTTTGCTGTAAAGGGAGCTTTATGCCCTCCAAGATTATTCCCATTTGGGATGCGCAGGGCCATGCAGATACCTTCAAGTGAATCGGTGCGGTTTTGCCTCGCCTGGGTATGAACAGCGTTTTTTGGTTTGTGAATATATCGTACCTGAGTGAACATTATGGTGATTCTGGAGCCGAAACATGACGTATTCTCGGGAGTTCACCCTCGTTCGCATTGTTCAGTTGAATCGCTGTTTCATCTTCGTTATCATTCGTGATGACGTTCAGCATCCAAAGTGAAAGCGCAACCAATGTGAGCGATCAAGAAGGTTGAAGGAGGAATTCGATTGTTTAAAAAGAAGAAATGGCTGTCCTTGGCGTTATGCTGCTCCCTACTCGCTTCCTTTCTATCATCATGGGCGCCTGCTTATGCAGATAACGATGAGCAGGGTACAACGACAGCGATAGCCGCTGATTTCACGGATCAGGAGTTGAAAGATAACGACTACATTCTTTATTTCGTCAATGCGGGGGACCAGACGCCAGCTACCGTGGAAGGCACGGATAAACTCGGTCTCTATAGCTCCGTGACGGAGCAGGTATACGGGATTGATCCCGTCACGTCCAAAGCGTGGGGCTTGGTTACGACAACAAGCGGAACGAATGTGCGCGACGCATCGACCAAATCGGGCTCCGTACGATACTATAACGGCACGCAGGTGAGAGATAAAGCGTTGGCCTATGATTTTGAGCTGCCAGCGGGTGAATACGACGTAACGTTTGGCTTCAACAATCCGTGGAGCGGACGCAGCGTTAATCTTCTGGTGGAAGGAAATAACGTTTCAGGCGGAGACCTGGCCATTGGCGCGGAAGGTGCCGAGAAGGTAGTCACTTATAGAAAGCTTGCCGTAATGGACGGACAGCTGAATGTACGCATTCAAGGGCCAGCGACCGCTGCGCTTAGCAATTATAACGATCCGCTTATTAGTTATTTAATCATTAGACAAAACATAACCATACCGCTCTCTGAATTGGATAATCAGGTCACTGCTGCCGAAGCGGAATTGGCGAATACAGCATACACGACTTACAGTCTGGCTGAGCTGAGCCGGGTTATTCAGGAAAGCAAGACGCTGAAGCAGACGCTGGCGGGAAGCAATGCCGACGTGACGGAGCCTGCTGTTCAGGAGCAAATCATTACAGCAATTGTGACTCTGAAAAAAGCGGTAGCTGAGCTTGTAATCAACGCGCCGAACGCATCCTTTAAGCCAGGTGCGGTGTGGCGGGATACGAACGGTGCGCTCATTCAGGCACATGGAGCAGGCATGATGTACGACGAGGAAACCGAAACGTATTACTGGTATGGCGAGGATAAAACCTTCGGTTATTTGCCTGCCAGAGGGGTGAGAGTCTACTCGTCAAAAGATTTGTACAATTGGGAGGATCATGGACTCGCGCTGACAGCGATCGGATCTGCGGATGATTTTGTTAATGATCCGCTTATCTCTGAACTGTATGCTGACCGTACGGATAAAGCGGATATTCTGAACGATATCGGCACCGATCGGATTATTGAGCGTCCGAAAGTGATCTACAACGATTTGACGAAAAAATACGTCATGTGGATGCATACGGATGGCCCAAGCGCGACTTCTACAGCCAACTACGCGAAAGCGGAAGCAGGCTATGCGCTTAGCGATTCGCCGCTTGGACCGTTCGTCTATCAGAGAAGCGATCGAATGGATCAAGCGCCTGCAGGCGCAACCGATGACGGCCAGCCAAGCCAGCCGGGAATGGCTCGCGATATGACGTTGTTCAAAGACGATGACGGCACAGGGTACTTGGTTTATTCGAGCGAGGAAAACCTGACGATCTACATCTCCAAGCTCAATGAATCCTATACGGATGTCGTCGGATGGCATAAGGATGGCAACGCCGAGCGTGATACGCAGTATAAAGCGGTGCATGGCGTCGATTATGTACGTGTATTCCCGCTTGCCCAGCGCGAAGCTCCAGCTTTGTTCAAATACCAAGGCAAGTATTATATGATCACGTCCGGCGCGACTGGCTGGGCTCCTAACGTCGGCAAGTATACGGTTGCTGACGATATTATGGGACCGTGGAAGACGATGCGCGACGTCGCACCTGGAAGCGCAACGACCTTCGGCTCGCAAAGCACGCAGGTCATTACGGTTGATGCAGCTGCGGGCAAATTCATTTATATGGGAGACCGTTGGAATCAGAATGATCTGGGTAATTCCAGGTACATTTGGCTGCCAATCGAATTCGGCCAAAATGACGAAATCGCGCTCCGCTGGCAGGACGAGTGGACGCTTGAAATGCTAGAAGGAATGGGCAAGGTGACGGTCAATACGTCGCTGCCTACCAGTACGGTAATTGGCAAAGCCCCTGTGTTCCCGAACACGGTCAATGTGACGATGTCAAACGGAACGGTTAAGGATACGCCAATTGCTTGGAATGTAAGCGCGGATTCTTTCCAAAAGCCAGGCACCGTACGCGTCAGCGGTACGCTTACGAAGCTGGCGAATAAGAAAGTGGAGTATCAGCTTTACGTTATTCCAGAGAGCAGCGCGTATTTCGTAAACGCAGGCGGCGCAGCTACCGCGGACTACTTGGATATGATTGCGCTTATGGGAGCAGGGAAAGTACTGAACGGAGAAACGATCGATCAGAAATATGACCCGGAAAATAGCCAAAGCTGGGGTTATATCGGGGATAACACGCTGACCTCCGGTACGAGCAGCGGTGATATTTTCAGCTCCCTGAGGTATCTGAAATCGAATGCGGGTGATGATCTTGCTTATCGCTTTGATCTAGAGAACGGCGACTATGACGTATATGTCGGTCTTTATGATCCGTGGTCTCAATACTCAAACGGCAAACGAATTGCAGACATTATTGTGAACGGGGAAGTCAAGACAAGCGGCTATGTCTTTACGGCAGCAACGGATGTGCTTAGCTATACTGATGTAGCCATTGCGGATGGAAAGCTGGATCTAACCGTACATCGTTCGGCGAATGCAGGCACATCCAGCTCCGATCCCCAAATCAGCTGGATTGTCGTGGCGAAGAGCCTTGGTATTCGCGTAACAGGCGTTTCCATAGACAAAACCGAGCTTACGCTTAAGGAAGGCGAGCAGGAACAGCTCACCGCTGCGATCGCTCCGCTGGATGCGGCTAATCAGGCGGTTACATGGTCAAGCTCGAATGACGCTGTTGCATCAGTAAGCGAGGCGGGTATTGTGACAGCAGCATCGCATGGGGTGGCGGTTATTACTGCAACTTCAGTAGACGGAGCGTATATCGCAACAGCGACGGTAACCGTAGAGAAGGAGGAAGAGACAGGCGGTGAGGCGACACCAACGCCAACGCCGACACCAGATGCAACCGCATCGCCAACGCCAAGTACAGTCATATCACCAACACCAACAACGATATCACCGCCTGTGTCTAGTCCAAGCCCAAGTGCAAGCCCAAATCCAGTGTTCGCGGATACCGAAGGCCACTGGGCGACAACTGCGATACACAAGCTTGCCGACAAGAACATATTGGGAGGATTCCCGGACGGCAGCTTCAAGCCGGATAAGCAGATGAGCAGAGCGGAATTTATGGCCGTCATGTACAGATTGCTTGATCTGAACACGGCAGCAGGAGAATCAAGCTTCGAAGATGTTCCAGCTGCCGCTTGGTATAGCCAATACGTGAAAGGACTATATGAAGCGGGAGTGGTAACCGGATTCCAGGACGGCAGCTTTAAGCCTAATCTGGAGATGACGCGGGAGGAAGCCTTTGTTATTTTGTACCGTGCGCTGGGGGATCAATGGATTCAGACGACGGGAACAAGCACACAAGCCTTTACCGATCTTTCCGGCGTATCCAGCTGGGCGAAGGAGGCAGTCGAGGCATTGACGAAGGCCGGTATTATAGCAGGCTATGAGGACGGAACGATCCGGCCGAAGGATAAGATTACCCGTGCCGAAATCGCGACGATTGTTGCAAACGTTATAAAATGATAAAACAACGAAAGGCATTCTGTATATCTGGATGCCTTTCGTTTATTTTTGACCAATAAAAATGATATACTGTGGTGAAAAGAATCGATTATTATGGAAAACGATGATATGATTTAAATAACGATAATGGTGCGCATGTAGGAGGCTATTTACGAATGGAGTACATTAGTACAAGAGGCAATGTTGGCAAAATCGGATTTATCGATGCGTTTATGATGGGTCTTGGCAATGACGGAGGCCTGCTCGTTCCGAACGAGATCCCCGTTATTTCGGCTGAAACGTTAAAGGAATGGCAGGAGCTAAGCTATCAAGAGCTTGTACTTGCTATATTCTCGTATTATACGAATGGGGAAATTCCGGAGCAGGATTTGAAGGACATGGTGTACGCGAGCTATGCAACCTTCCGCGATCCGGAAGTAACGCCGGTACGCAAGCTGAAGGATGATCTTTATTTGCTGGAGCTATTCCACGGGCCAACCTTCGCTTTCAAAGATATTGCCCTGCAATTCATGGGTCAGCTGTACACATACGTAGCGGCTAAGCAGAATAAGAAAATCCATATTCTCGGGGCTACCTCCGGCGATACGGGAGCTTCGGCTATTGAAGGCGTTAAAGGCAAGGATGGCATTAAAATATGCATCCTTCACCCGCATGGCAAGGTCAGCAAAGTACAGGAGCTTCAAATGACGACGGTTCAGGAAGACAATGTACTGAATTTGTCCGTTGACGGCAACTTCGACGATTGCCAGCGCATGATCAAGGATTTATTCGCAGATCTTGATTTTAAAGCGACGAATCAGCTTGCGGCGATTAATTCCATCAACTTTGTGCGGATATTGGCACAGACCGTTTATTATTTCTATGCCTACTTCCAAGTGGTGAAGCAGACCGATGCGAAGCAAGTGAACTTCAGCGTGCCAACCGGCAATTTCGGTGATATTTTTGCAGGTTATTTGGCGAAACGCATGGGGCTTCCTGTTGGCAAGCTGATCCTGGCAACCAATGAGAACAATATTTTGGAGCGCTTCATACTGGAAGGCGTGTACAAGCCGGGAGATTTCCGCAGCACGTACAGCCCGTCGATGGATATTCAAGTGGCGAGCAACTTCGAGCGCTACCTGTATTATGTGCTAGGCGAGGATGCCGCACAAATTCGGACACTGATGGACCAGTTCAAAGCAGAGGGCCAAATCGTGATCGCCGGCGAAGCGCTAAGCAAGGTACAGGCGGAATTTGGCGCGCATGGCGTACAAGGCCAAGAATGCCTAAGCACAATTAAGAAATACAAAGCCGATAGCGGCTATTTGCTTGATCCTCACTCGGCCTGCGGCGTTGCGGCGGCTGACAAATACGGCGATGGCTCGGAAATCACCGTGTCGCTTGCAACCGCACATCCTGCGAAGTTCAATGAAGCCATCGAGCTTTGCGGCATTGAGCAGACGTTCCCTGAACAGATTGCGTCGCTATTCCACAAAGAACAGCGCCAGACGCGCGTAGACGGGTCGCTTGCCGCGGTTGTCAGCCAGCTGGAAGCATTCTATAACGCTAAATAATGATGACATCAACCAGACTGCAGCAAAGGAGCGATCCTGCGCTGCAGTCTTTTTAATCAAAGACTTGTTACATGCATTAAAAACCGAAGTCAATGAGGAGAGATCGTATGCTAGCAACCATAAAACAAGCGGCAGATGGGTACGAGGTTCGATTTGAACGTGATTTCAAGCACTCCCCTGAGAGCGTTTGGGCATGGCTCACTGAAAACGATAAGCTGGTGCAATGGTTTTCGGAGCTTCGTGTTCAGGACTTGCGCGAAGGCGGTGTGATTACGTTTGACATGCAGGATGGAACCTTTGAAGAGCTTGCGATTCTGGAGTTTAAAGAGCAGGAAGTGCTTGCTTTTGCATGGGATAAGGATCAGGTTCGTTTTGAATTAATACCGGAGTTCGACGGCTGCCGATTAGTTCTAGTGGAGAAGCTTATCACGATTACAGCGCATACCCCTAGAGACATTGCCGGTTGGGACGTGTGCTTGGATGTGATTCAATCGCTCATGGATGGCAGTGCTGCAATAAACCGTAAGGCTAGCTGGCAAACCAAATATGAGCAGTATGTTCAAGCTTTCGCAGAGATAACAAAGAAACAGCATGGTAATCCTTAGCGAATTTGGGTGGTACCACGACTTGTTCTGCTCTCAGGACGATAGGTCTTTGGGGCGAATGAATAGGAGAACGGCATGCTGAAAATAAGGATCTCCGTTTTTTTATATTTGCCATACTGATGCTGCTTTATAGGATCGGCAACAGCCGGCGCCAATGGCGGACCCTTATATGAACCTACGGAAGGATACGGTTTGCAGAGCATAATCTGCTGACGCTAGGAACAGCAGCCGTACTGGCGGTAATTGCAGCATGCGTAGCACTTTTATTACGCAAAAGCTATATTTTCACGGTAAACATGCTTGGGATTTTGGCGTTTACGGTGTATTATATTTCAAGGATGGGCGGTTATCCGTTTTAAATTCATTTTTGTAGCCTTTACCAATGCTTTGGTAGGTGTGTCTTTGGTCATCTGCGATGTTTTCATTAGAAAATCGATTCGCAGGCGCAGGCCAGGCGTCACTAAAAATTAACCGCGAACGGCGAACCTATGGCCTTATTGGGGCTTGATGCTAGCTGGATGAAACGATAGAGGAGAGAGCTGCATGACAAACGAAACAGCAGTAATTAATCAAGACGATCTTTTGGCGGATCTGGAGTACAGGGGACTAGTACAGCAATTCACGAACCGCGAGGAATTACATAAAAAGCTGACAAGCGAGCGTGTCGTATTATACTGCGGCTTTGACCCGACAGCGGATAGCCTTCATATCGGAAGCTTGCTTCCGATTCTATGCTTGCGGCGCTTTCAGCAGGCGGGCCATATTCCGCTCGCGCTGGTAGGCGGCGGCACCGGTCTGATCGGTGATCCGAGCGGACGCTCATCGGAGCGGTCGCTTAATACGTCGGATACAGTAGCGCAGTGGACGGAGAGTCTGAAGCGTCAGCTTTCGCGGTTCCTAAACTTCGATGCTGCCGACAATGCAGCCAAGCTGGTGAGCAACTACGACTGGATTGCTCCGCTGGACGTGATCACCTTTCTGCGGGACGTTGGCAAAAACTTTACGGTGAATTACATGCTCGCCAAGGATTCCGTTGATTCCCGATTGTCATCGGGCATCTCCTTCACCGAGTTCAGCTATATGATTCTGCAAGCCTACGATTTCCATAAGCTTCATCAGGAGCATGGCTGCGCTTTGCAAATCGGCGGCAGTGACCAATGGGGCAACATAACTGCCGGGCTCGACCTTATTGGTAAAATGGGCGGCGGGGACGCTTATGGCATGACGATGCCCCTTGTAACCAAAAGCGACGGTAAAAAGTTCGGCAAATCCGAATCCGGTGCGATTTGGCTGGACCGCTCCAAAACATCGGCCTACCAGTTTTACCAATTTTGGATAAACACGGAGGATAACGATACGATTAAGTTTTTGAAATATTTCACGTTCCTCTCGCGCGCGGAAATCGAAGCATTGGAGCAGGAGCTTGAGGCTCATCCAGAAAAACGCGTGGCGCAGCGCGAGCTCGCACGCGAGATTACTCGCCTTGTACACGGCCAGGAGGCGCTGGACAGCGCGGAGAAAATTACACAGGCTTTCTTCTCGGGGGATGTTAATCAGCTGAGCGAAGCGGAATTGATCGAAGCGCTGCAGGATATGCCCACAACGGTTATAAACGGGCGGGACGAGCTTCCGTTGATGGATCTGCTGATTGAATCGGGAGCAGCGCCATCTCGCCGCCAAGCGAAGCAGGATATCACGAGCGGCTCGATTTCGATTAACGGAGCCAAGCAGACAGATGCCGAAGCCATAATTGGCACAGAAGACAAGCTGCATAGCAAATACGTCGTGCTTCGGCGCGGCAAGAAAAACTATTTCTTTGTTCGGTTTGAATAAGATAAAGACAAACAAGCAGGCCGCCTATTATAGGCGGCCTGCTTGTTTGTAGATGCCTTACTTGGCTGGAGCAGCTACTGTGCGCTCCGTTTCTTTGCGGCGGGAGCGAGAGTGGGAGACTCCGAAAAAGGTGGCTGCTGTTGCTGCGGCAAGGATGACGCCTGTTGCTCCGATCCAGGTGATCGAGGTGAGCGAGGCTTGCTCGACGATTACGCCGCCTAGGCCTGCGCCTGCTGCCATGCCCAGCTGGAGAACAGAGCTGTTCAAGCTAAGCATAATGCCGGATGCTTCTGGAGCGAGTGACATCAGGTGATACTGCTGTGTTGGGCCGGATGACCAAGCTGTGAACGCCCATAGCATCAGCAGCGGGAAGACGATGACCGGCGATTGCCCGGCAAACGAGAGCAGAATGAGTGCAACGGTATGGAATAGCATACCGCTGACGAGCGTTCGCGGAGCCCCCCATTTGTCTGTACTGAATCCGCCGATTTTGGAACCGACGAGGCTCGCAATGCCGAATGCGAATAATCCGATGCTGACGCCTTGCTCGCTAAGCTTAGTAACGGTTAATAAAAAGGGCGAGATGTACGTATATACGATGGAGTAACCGCCGATCCACAGAAAGGTTACGGTTAAGGCGATAGCGATTTTCGGTTGTTTCAGCAATGAAAGCTGTTTGCGAATCGGAACGGGTGCTTCACCGCCGGATTGCGGGATCGTAGTAACGATAATCAGCATCGCCAGAAGTCCAAGCAAACCGATTACTCCGAAGATGAGCTTCCAATCGTAAACGGAAGCGGCCAGTCTGCCGAGCGGAACGCCAATAATTAAAGCGGTGCTGAAGCCCATAACGAGCGTCGCAATCGCACTGCCTTGCTTGCCTGCCGGTGCAAGCTTGGAGGCGACGGTTAATGCGGTGACGACAAAGACACCTGTGCTGAGCGCTAATACGATCCGGGATACAATCAGGAAAGTAAAACCAGGCAGCATAACGGCAATTAAGTTGCCGACAGCGAATACGCCAAGCGAGTAGAGAAGCAGACTGCGCCGTTCCATGCGTGCGGTAACCGCCATAAGGATCGGGGTACCGAATGCATAGGCGAGCGAGAATACGGTTATTAATTGGCCAGCAGCCGATACTGATACCCCAACATCAGCCGCAACCTTATCTAGAATGCCGGCGATAATAAATTCAGAAGTACCAACCAGAAAGCTGATAATAGCCAGCATGTAAATTTTCCAAGCGTTAGACATACAGATGTAGCTCCTTTCTCCACTCCAATAATTTTATATTTCTAAATATATAGAAATAGTAAACAAAAAAATTACTCCAACAAATATGGCGCATATTTCTTCGCCAATTCGCGGTTAACACTGTAGTAGATATACGTTCCGTCCTTGCGGAGATTGAGCAGTCCGCATTCCGTCAATTGCTTCAAGTGATGAGAAAGAGTGGAGCCGGCTACGGATTCAAGCTTAGAGCCGATATCGGAGCAGCACAAATTTCTCTCTTCTGTAAGCAGCAGAGCGATTTTGAGACGAGTAGGCTCGCCAAGCGCTTTATAGACTTTAACGGCTTCGCGTACGTTCGCATGATCTTCTGACATAGCGGCTTCACCTTTTTCTACGGTTGTTATTTCTATATGCGTAGAAATAAGATAGCATACCTTTTTTATAAAGTAAACAGTTGATTAAAATGCAAAGATTGATGGAGCAAATGATTGCGAGCTGCCATTTGCTCCATAATGACTAAAGCTGATGCTTTTCCACCCATGCGTACAAAAATTTCAGCTTCCCATCAAAATAACCATCGTCCTGCCACGCTCCCCAAACTGGGCTTCGGCCGGTATGCAAGCCCATCAACCATATGTGCCTGACTGCGACAAAAACGGGAATCATGGCCAAGTCCTGCCCGCTCATAGGCCTTTCTTCCAAATAATTCTTCAAAAAGGCATCCCAGCAGGCATCCTCGAAGCTATCTTCCTGCCTGCCATGCACGCGGTCCCATAGAAATACTGACAAGTCATAGGAACGCCAGCCCATCCCGCAGCAGTCAAAGTCGAAGTGGGTGAGGCTGCCGTCATCGCTATGAAACACATTCCACCCATGCAGATCGCCGTGGCAAATTCCCCAGTCATAGGACGCAAGCGAAGCGGCTTCGAGATGCGACCTCAGCCGCAAAACGATCTCCTGCACAAGCTTCAAATCAGAGGGGCGATGCTGCAGGAAAGGAAGCAGCTGTTGCAGCGGCTCGTCAAGCAAATGAGAGGCATCGAGCTCGAACCGCTCGTGAGCCGGCACATACTGATCCATGGCATGATGCAACTGTGCAACGGCACGGCCATAAGCGCTGCTTGATTCCAAGTCGACCTTCCCGATCCCTTCGGCAAAAGTGAAAAGCGCAGCAAAACGGACGCCTTCCGGGGCGTTCAGCTTGGACAGCAGATCTCCGTCCTTTCGAAGCAGTGGCCGAGATACGGGCATATCCCAGCTGGCTAGGAAGGAAAGCAGCTCTAGCTCGAATCGAACTTCAGCTTCACTGCGCCAAGCATGCTTGTAGATGCGCAGAATAAATGTACCGGCGGTTGTCTGTACCTCGTAAGTATCGTTCAAGCCGTTCAGGATAAAGCGGCTGCGCAGCGGTGTTCCGATCTCATACCTCGCGGCTATCCCTTGGAAAAGCTCTTCTTTCTGAAAAACCGTATGCACAGCCGTAATGTTCAGCATGTCAAATCATCCCTTATCAGTTTCAATACGTTTATCCTAACGGAAATACAGGCCTAAAGGGATGGAATAAATGGATATAGTTATTCTTTACTGGGGACCGCATAGATTTGTCAGCCGAAAAGGAAGCTTCTATCTGCAATAGACAGCTTCTATTGGGAGAACAACGATCAGTTGGCGGGTATGAAGGGTGAAGCTTTTGAACATAAGTAAAAGCCAGCAGCGCGGGCTGCTGGCTTTACTTATGTTCTGCGTGTGGTTTATACGTTTACCGGCGTCGCTTCAACCATCCAGCCGAGCGGATCTTCCAGCTTGCCCATTTGGATGCCAGTCAACGTATCATAAAGCTTTTTGGAGAGCTCGCCTGTCTGCCCGTCGTTAATGATGAGGACGTCGTCCTGCCAGTTCAGCTCGCCGATCGGAGAAATAACGGCCGCTGTTCCCGTGCCGAAGGCTTCTTCCAGCTCGCCGTTTTGACTTGCTTCATAGAGCTCCTCAATCGTAATCGGACGTTCTATCACTTCGATGTTCCAATGCTTAAGCAGCTGAATAATTGAATTTCGAGTGACTCCATCCAAAATACTGCCATTCAGCGCTGGCGTGTGAACAACGCCATTCAGCTTGAAGAAGACGTTCATGCTGCCGACTTCCTCGATATATTTGCGATGTACGCCGTCGAGCCAGAGGACCTGAGAATATCCTTTTTCCTTGGCAATCTCCTGCGCCTTTAAGCCAGCGGCATAATTGCCTGCTGTTTTCGCTTCGCCAACGCCGCCTTTGACGGAGCGGACATATTCAGACTCGACGAAGATTTTGACAGGGTTCACGCCTTCGGTATAGTAAGCGCCTACCGGCGACATGATGATGATAAATTGATAATGCGTGGACGGTGCAACGCCAAGCTGCGGCTGCGTTGCAATAATGAACGGACGGATGTACAGCGATGTGCTTGGCGCCGTTGGAATCCAGTCCTTGTCGACGGAAATAAGCTGCTTCAAGGCTTCAATGACGACGTCTACATTCAGCTCTGGTACGCTGAGACGCTCGTTGGAGCGATTCATTCTTTGTATGTTTTTATGAGGTCTGAACAGAAGAACACGTCCGTCATCCGTTTTATACGCTTTCAAGCCCTCGAATATCGTTTGTCCATAGTGGAACACCTTTGCTGCAGGGTCTAGCACGATCGGTTGATAAGGCTGGATGCGGGGCTTATGCCAGCCGTTGTCTGTCGAATAATCCATAATAAACATATGATCCGTGAAATGATTGCCGAATCCTAGCTGATCTGCTGCTGGCTGCTGTTTCTTATTGCTCGTTAACTCGATTTCCAATGATTGAAGCAAGTTGCCCATCTCCCTTTAATGATCGATAATTGAATGCTAACACTACATGCGATATATTTAAAATATCTATTTTATTGAAGGTCCATACCTTTTGGGTATAGATGAACGGAGTGAACGATATGGACATGCGTCAGCTGAAATACTTCTTAACTATAGCACAAGAAGGACAGGTTACGCGCGCTGCCAAGCTGCTTAATATGGAGCAGCCCCCGCTGAGCCGCCAGCTTAAGCTGATGGAAGAGGAGCTTGGAGTCAAACTGTTCGAGCGTAACGGAAAAGGGCTATTACTTACAGAAGCGGGAGCGCTGCTTAAACAGAAGGCGGAATCGCTGCTGCTGCAGTTCGATGAATCCCTTCGTGAAGTGAAAGGACTCGACGAGGGGATCAGCGGAGTGCTGTCCATCGGGTCTGTCGTTTCGTGTATTTCTTTGCTGCCGAAGCGAATTGAGTTGTTTAGGGAGAAGTATCCCCAGGTCACGTTCAAAATATCGGAGGGCGATCACTTTTACTTAGGCGATAAGCTCGAGAAACGGGCGATTGACCTTATCGTYGCTAGGCTGCCGTTTGAGGCGCAGAAGCACCCCCAGCAGTATTCCGTTCTGCCTTTGCCGTCAGATCCATTCGTGGCCGTTATTCCAAGCTCGTGGTCAGCGTATGAGGGAAAGGGATCATTGTGCATGAAGGAGCTCGCGCAGTTTCCGTTTCTCACGCTAAAGACGGACCGGACGACGCGCATGCATGAGCAAGTGGTCAATGAATGCAAGCGGCACGGATTCGAGCCTAATATTATATGCGAATGCTCCAGCGTTGCAATTATTATGTCGCTTATTGCAGGAGGAATTGGAGCGACCGTATTTCCGAAATCGGTCATGTCCTCGTTCCCGAGTACCGTCGTCAAAATGCTCGCAATCGAGGATGCTCATTTTCAATCTGACGTTGGGATCCTTTGGCTGAAGGATCATTATCTGCCGCAGCGGGCGCAGCAGTTTATTGAAAGCTTCCGTATGGCGTCAAATGAGGGGGAATAGGTGTGGGGCTTAACATACAAGAAGTAAGATCATTGCTGCTGGCAAATAACCAGGATCATGTTCTTGACAGGCTGGAGCGATTAAAGGGACCTGCGAAGGATAAGCTTGCTGCCCAACTAGGGAGTATTGATTTTGAAGCATTGTTTCGAGCTATTCATGACTCTACGAGCTTAAGCGAGAAGCTTAAGGAACCAATGGAGCCGATTCCCTATGTGAATGAGACAGATATCGGGGAAAAGGAACAGCAGGCTCTTAACGAGCTTGGCTGGTCGCTCCTGCGCACAGGCAAAGTGGGTGCTGTCGTTGTGGCGGGTGGGCAAGGGAGCCGATTAGGTCATGAAGGCCCTAAAGGTACGCTGGATATCGGACTCCCTTCGGGGAAATCCTTGTTCCAGCTGCAAGCCGAACGGCTGCTTAATCTGTCTAATCGGGCTGGAAAGACCATTCCTTGGTACATCATGACGAGCCCTCAGAATCAAGCGGCTACGGAAATGTTTTTTCATGCCGCCGACTGGTTTGGCTATCCGCCCGAAGATATTTTTTTGTTTCAGCAACAAACAATGCCGGTGCTTGATCACAATTGGAAGCTGCTTTTTGCAGCCGAGGATGAGCTTATGGTTGCGCCAAGCGGCCATGGAGAGTGTTTTGCTTCTTTGGGCAAATCGGGAGCCATCGACGATATGAAGCGAAGGGGCTTGGAGTGGGTGTTCTATTACAACGTGGATAATGCGCTGATTAAGATAGCTGACCCCGCCTTTATCGGATTGGCCGCTTCGCATTCCAACCCCATTGCGACCAAGGTGATCGAGAAGACGGATTCCGAAGAGAAAATCGGAATTGTATGCTTGAAGAACGGCCGCCCTGCGGTAGTGGAATATAGCGAGATTCAAGATGACGTAAAAAATTTGAGAGATACGGCTGGGCGATTATTTTATAATCTCGGGCATATATCCATTCATCTATTCAAGCTGGACTTTGTCGAGAGGCATGCTGATGCGGGCCTCGATTATCATATCGCTTCTAAAAAAATGGCATACATAGACGAGAACGGAAGCTTGGTTAAGCCATCTGAGCCGAATGCGTATAAGCTTGAACGGTTTATATTCGATCTTTTCCCCCAAGCAAACGGACTGACGGTGTTCAAAACCAAGCGTGAGGAGGAATTTGCACCGGTCAAAAATAAAGGCGGAGAAGACAGTCCGCAAAGCGCGCGCCGACTCGTACTCGATTTGCATCGGAGCTGGCTTACGGCTGCTGGAATAGCTGTAGAGGAGCTGCACGATCACGATATCGAAATCTCGCCTCTGCGATCCTATTCGGGTGAAGGACTGCATGAATACAAGGCCAGTGGCCTTTCGTCAGAATAATCATTTATGCGGAGACAGCGAAAGCTGTCTTTTTTTGTTTACATCAGTGGGGAATAATGATAACCGCTGCGCATGATTCATTCCGGTTATGACAACGCAAGGCAAATGCTGAAGAACAAGACGGAGAGTGCAGGGGAGCAACTTTTGATAACTACTGATTTAACGCTGGTGAATGAGAGGTTGCTTATTCATCGCTCGGCGTGAATGATGTATTGGACTTCAATTTATTCGGAGGAGCAAAGCGAGTGGTGAAGTGGAAATGAAGCGGCAATGACCTCCGAGTTTTTACGATTTAGGGTCTGGTTTGGAATCAGAAACAGTCTTACCGGCAGGCTGCATGCGATCGGCAACGTATAAAACAAGCAGAACAGGAAACAGAGTAATCAGGTTAACGATAATGAACCCCCAGCTCTCCAGCGCAATTCTACGGTACCAATAATAGTTAGAGAAGAACCAAAATACAAGCAAGAACCACATGGCCGAGAAAATAAAGGAGACGATATATTTTTTCATAGTTGCACCTCCAAGTTTATTATGCCAAAGTTGCGAGCCCGCTATGCTATGCATAGTTTACCAATTGCAGCGCATACTGAAAGCATCGATAAGGGAGGTCCGATATGGGACAGCGTATCCAAATCAGCAATTTTCAAATGATGTCGCTTATCGTCATTGCTACGATAGGAACCTCTAGTTTATATGCACCTGCTACATTGGCTCATTATGCGGAACGAAATTCATGGTACTTGGTGCTTGCGGGTGGAATGGTTGGACTTTTAAATCTATCTGTGTTTTTAAAGTTGAATAAGCTCTATCCCGGACAAAATCTGATCGGTATTTCAAAACAAGTATTAGGCCCTTGGCTAGGAGGCGTTTTAGCCTTTTTGTTTATTTTTTATTTTTTAGACGTAACGACATGGGTTCTCTGTGAATTCTCCCAATTTTTTATCATTGCTTTGAATCCGATTATTCCTCAGCTATGGTACTTAATTGCTGGAGTCATTATGTGCGCATATGCCGTATATCACGGTCTAGAGGTATTTGCTCGTGTATCGGAGTTTATATTCATCATTACGGTCATCACATTTTTTGCGATTTACGTCATTTTGCTCAATCAATATCATCCAGAATATTTACTTCCTGTACTCGAGGATGGTTTATTGGAGCCACTGAAAGGTTTGATGCTTTCTATGTCTTGGTTCGGCGACTTAATGTTTGTATCCATGATCGTGCAGCATGTACGCCGAACCAAAAGCACTGCTTCTTATGCATATGGTGCCATGGGTGTTACGCTCTTGCTGATGCTGATGTCGGTGCTATCCTGCACCATGCTGTTCGGGGGACAAACGACGGCAACCTTTACTTATCCAAGCATCAGCCTTATTCAGAACATCCGGGTTTTTCGTAATATCGAGCGGTTCGATGCCGCACTTGTCGTTGTATGGGTACTCAGCTGCTTCACCAAAATAACGGTGTATTTCTGGTCAGCGCACCGTGGTTTAACCGATTTACTTCGGCTCAAACAGCCTCGCATGTTCATTATTCCGCTTGCCGTCGGCTTCGTTGTCTGCTCTCGCTTCAAAGTCTGGGGACTGGTCGAATTGGCTGCTTTCTATGACAAGCAGGCATGGTATTTTTCCTTGTTTCAGCTTCTGCTGCCATGCTTGCTCTTGTGTATAGCGCTGATAAAAACAAAAATGACAAAAAGCGGGTGAACGCCTTGGATGATCAAAAAATATTGCTCACAAGCGACGCATCTGAGAACAAGCGTTTACTGCTGGAGAGGATGCAAGCAACTGACGATTTAATCATGGTGCACTCTGCCATTGAGGAGAACCAATCCGTGACGGTGTGTTACATAGCAGGAATGACGGACACGCGGAAGCTGGATAAGCTGCTTCATCTGTATAAGCAGGATAAGCAGCTGCTGCCAGCTTTCCAACTAGATGCAACTGTGTATACGATTGAGGAATGTGCGGACGCTCTCGCTGCAGGCATGTCGGTGCTGTTATTCGATGGGCGAGGTTACGGACAGGTCATCGATACGATGGATGTACAGCTGCGAAGCGTAGAGGAGCCGGCAAGCGAGGCTACCGTTAAAGGCCCTAGAAGCGGGTTCACGGAATCTTTGCAAAACAATCTCGCTCTCGTCCGCTATCATCTGGCATCGCCGGACTTAAAGGCTGAATTTCGCAAGGTTGGACATTTAACGAAAACCAATCTTATCATCCTCTCTCTCGGCGGAATTACAAACCCTGAAATTCTGCGGGAGGTGCATCAAAGAATTGATGAGATACCGGCAGCGGCTATATTAGAGAGCGATTATGTTGAAGAGTGGATTACGGATAACCGAGGTACGATATTTCCCTTAATCGAATCTACGGAAAGGCCGGACCGAGTGATCGGTGCACTGCTGGACGGTAGAATCGCCATCCTCGTGCAAGGTACGCCGTTTGCGCTGGTTTTGCCTTTCGTGTTTCTGCAGGCGTTCCAAGTCAGCGAAGATTATGCTTGGAATTACTACATTGGATCGATCATGCGGTTAATCCGTTTATTCAGCGGTGTAATTGGTATGCTGCTGCCCGCTTTTTACGTAGCGACGGTTACGTTTCATCATGAATTGGTACCGACGACGCTTCTGCAAAGCATTGCATCGGCAAAGGAGCCTGTCCCTTTCCCCGCTGTAGTAGAGAGCTTCATGATGATGATCGCGTTTGAGATCATGCGCGAGGCAGGCATACGAATGCCTAAGCAGGTTGGTCAAGCCGTTAGCATCGTTGGAGCTTTGATACTGGGGCAAGCGGCTGTAGAGGCAGGGATCGTATCGCCTATTATGGTCATCGTAGCAGCATTAACCGGTATTTGTACGTTTACGCTGCCGCCAACAGCCATTAACTATGTGATTCGAATATTGCAGTTCGGCATGACGCTGCTTGGTTCGCTGCTCGGCTACGTGGGCATCATGGTTGGCATTATCATGCTGCTGACGTATCTTGCCTCACTGCGCTCCTTCGGTATTCCGTACTTAGGACCTCTTGCTCCGTTTCGCTTAGATGAGTTAACGGATGTTGTCGTTCGCCGTCCGCATTCGCAGAACAAGCTAAGACCCAGCCTTTTTCGCGCAATTCAGCGCAGTAGGTTCCGGAGTAAGCCATGAGCCGCTTAATCAGAGGAATCGCAGCTGCCATGCTGATCGGACTTTGCTTTATCATCGCTGGCTGCAAGGGAAGCATGGAGCTTAACGAAATCCATATCGTTCATTCTGTCGCCATTGACAAGGGGAAAAACGGAGCCGTAAAGGTGACTGCAGAGATTGCGAAGCTGACGACCGGCAGCCAGCAGCCAAAAGGCATGCAGGAAAATACATTCTACTTATCATCAGAAGGAAGCAGTCTTTTTGAAGCTGCACGGTTAATGAGAGCGAAGTCGGATCGCACCCTGCTGTGGGGACATACGACGGCAATTATCTTTAGTGCGGATTTAGCCAGAGAAGGTATCGATAAGCAAATTGACGATATACGACGGTTAAGGCAGTTTCGAAATTCAACGTTAATCTACGTCATGGAAGGCAAAGCCTATGAAGCATTAAAAGTATCGATGCCGAACGTATCCATTTCATCGCAAGCGCTGAGAGGACTGTCCGAGGGAGGGGAAAGCACGGCGCTTACCGAACAAGCCTCATTGATTGATATATATGAGGACATCATTAATCACTATAAGGATATGACGATCCCATGCATTGAGATCGTCAAGGATCCGGTAGACAATAAGATTCAATTGCTTCAGACGAGGGGACTTTTTGCGTTCAAAGGAACTCGCCTTGTGGGCTTTATGCGTGGCCAGGAAACCAAGGGTTTTCTGCGCGCATCAAACCGCATCAGCGGTTCAATCGAAGCGATTTCTTGCGGACCGAAGAAAATGGTTACCTTCGAGAGTATTCGCAATCGGACGAAAATAAAGCCGAATGTCGATCAGAAGCTGCACCCTATGGTACAAATTGATATCTTTACCGATTTAAACCTAACAAGCCTGCAATGCGACAATATAAAAATTAATTCCAAAACCATTGCGAATTGGGAGCGGGAATTAAATAATCATATCGCGAAGGAAGTAGAGCGCTATATTCAATTTTCACAAAAACATAAAGTTGATTTGTTAGGCATAGGAGAGATGATACATCGCAAGCAACCAGCTATGTGGCGCGAACTAAAAAAGGAGTGGCCGGAAAAATATGCGGAGGCTGCTTTCTCGGTAAAGGTGCATGCCAGAATCAATAATACGAACTTTACGATGTAAAGGCTGGTGTCTCAGGTTGAGGCGCCAGTCTTCCTGTTATATATCGGTCTACTGCAGCTTGGTGATGCATGGTCTATCCATCTTTCCAACTTTCCATCTTTTCATCTATCTATCTATCTATCACCTAAAGCATATATAAAAAATAATGATAGCTTACTTTTAATATCCTTATTGGTAAATTGAATTAAAATTCGATATTATGAATTATTATACACCCTATTTATGTAGGCGTATTCATTCGGCTTTTTATTATATTTGTAGGCAAGGAGTTCATGCAGTGAGAATTTCATTAGAGCTGGTACCCAGAGATCCAGAAGGCTTGAAAGCGGAGCTTCAATTCATAAAAGAAAAGTTTCCGGCGATTAATACGATCAATATCCCGGATTTGACGAGGTTTGACCTTAGAAGCTGGGAAGCTTCGCGATTATCCAAATCGTATTATACGGACTGCATCCCACATATTAGAGCGATGGATTTTGACGCAGGACGGCCTTTTGATTTAATCGAATACTTGGATAAGCATCATATTTCCGAAGTGCTCATCGTCACAGGTGACGAGCCGCAAAACGGCGCTAAGCAAGTATTTCCGACGACCTGCATCGATATGGTCACGAAGCTGAAGCGGGAGCATCCGCATTTGAAAATTTATTCGGCGATTGATCCTTATCGGACTAGCATTCGCAAGGAATATGAATATGTGCAGCAAAAGCTTGATGCCGGCGTAGACGGATTTTTTACACAGCCCTTTTTTGATCTGCGGCTTATGGAGCTTTACGCGGAGATGTTGGAAGGAACGGACATCTTCTGGGGCGTGTCTCCTGTCGTATCCGAGACATCGAAGCGATATTGGGAGAAACGAAATCATGTTGTATTTCCTAAAGATTTCGAGCCGACCTTGGATTGGAATATCGCGTTCTCGAAGGAGGCGCTGGTCTACACGCAGGAAACGAACAGCAGCCTGTATTTCATGCCGATCAAAGTGGATCTACAAGCCTATTTCAGCGGTATATTCAGTAAGGTTCTCGTTAAGAACGCATAGATACCAAGACCATGATCAGGCAGCCGCCATGCAGCGGTTGCCTGATTTTTTTTGGCAGCGAGCTTAGACCACATATGCTGTTCAATTATGATAAAATTCATAAAGGGATTTCAATGATGAATAGAGAAGTCTGATGGAGTAGGGACTATGGATTGGAAGGTACGAGTCACATCAAACTAATGGATAATGGCAGGACCGTGGTCGCGCAGGTCTGCTTATCATAAAGGTGGTAGATGCAAGATGGCAAAAGGGAAATTTTACGTCGTATGGGTAGGCAAAAAAACAGGCGTGTTTACAACTTGGGCGGAATGCCAAGCGCAGGTCAGCGGCGTGAAGGATGCAAAGTTCAAATCGTATGAATCCAAGCTTGCCGCGGACACAGCCTTCAAGGATGGCTGGCAGAAGCATTGGGGAAGCGGAAAGGCTGCCGCACCGGCACAGCCCGGAAGCAGCGTGAAGCAGACGGTGATGTTGGAGGCCGCTGCCGCATCTATCGATTACGACAGTATATCGGTGGACGTAGGGACGAGAGGAAACCCCGGACCGGTTGAGTATAAGGGCGTTGATACGCAGACGGGCGACATACTGTTCTATGTCGGTCCGATTCAGAACGGGACGAACAATCTAGGTGAATTTATAGCCATTATTCATGCGCTTAGGTATTTGAAGGAGAAGGGCAGCAAGCAGACTGTCTATACGGACTCGAGAACAGCGCTGAGCTGGCTGCGCAACAAGAAGGTAGCCTCAACCTTGAAGCGGGACGCTTCTACCGCGAAGATCTGGGAACTGACGGATGAAGCGGTGAGGTGGATTCAGACAAACACGTACCCCAATAAGGTAGTGAAATGGAATACGGAGGAGTGGGGCGAGATCAAAGCGGATTTCGGACGGAAATAGCCCCATTGCGGGATGATTCAATGCTGAGCAAGAAGCAGGCATTTAGAGAAATAAACAGCCTCATCGCCGGAGCGATTCAGCGCTGAGCAAGGAGCAGGCATTTAGAGAAATAAATGGCCCCATGGCCGGAATGATTTAATGCAGAGCAAGAAGCAGGCATTTAGAAAAGTAAGCAGCTTTCTCGCCGATGCGATTCAGCATTGAGCAAGGAGCAAGGAGCAATTATAGAAATTTAGTTTCCCCGAAGCGAGGACGGGGAAACTTTTTTGTGTTTTTTGAACGTGCGGCTGAAGTAGTAGATATCATTGAACCCGGTTGCTACGGCAATCTCGGATACGGTGAGCGGGCTATGGCGCAGCAAATAGTCTGCCTGTCCGAGGCGAGTGGTTGTAATATACTCCGTTACCGTATGACCGCTAAGCTCTTTGAATAAGCGGCTGAAATGGTAGCGGCTCAAATTAGCCATAGCGGCGAGCATGTCAACGGACAGCTCCTCTTTGTAATGCTGCTCGATGTGCCGGAAGACCGGCGCGAAGCGCTCGATGTTCTTCATACGCTCGGCATATTCGTCCTGCGTGAGCACGGTGGCGACATGACCGCGAAGGAGAAGGGTCAGCAAGCGGTACAATTCCGACTTGATCGCCAGCTCATAGCCGAACTCGCGGTGCTCCAGCTCATTCACGATAGCGAGCATGCAGGAGGATACCTTGCTGTCGTCCCCGATGTAATTTTGCAGCAGCAGCCTGTTTTGCATAATTGGCGTGATAAATTTCGTTTCTGCGGCGTCTACCGACTGGCTGTGCAGCAAGGATATGTCGGCTATCAGCGCATAGTAATACAAACTTGGCGTTAGGCTCACTCCATAATGCAGCTCATTGCTGTTTACGACGATTAAATCGCCTGCGGATGCCGTCATCGTGGTAGATCCGCATTCAATTGAAGCTTTTCCGGCAACGATATATAAAAACTCAAGATGCTCGTGGAAATGATGCGGGAAAATGACTACGCCTTGTTCATCAAAGGCGGTGCGGTGCAGTTTTATGGGGAAATGCGGATCAGGCATATCCATGGGCTCACGCAGCGCTTCGAATTTCTCCATCCCCATTCTCCTCCTCGCTTCTGATAGCACATTTGTACAAACAAACCGCACAGCTTTACATGGAGTTGCACGTTGAAACCATTATAATACGAAAGTATAGACACGCAAAACCTACGAAACGATATTAAAGGAGAGATTAGCAATGCAACCGATACAAATCGCAGTTATTGGAACGGGCTCTATCTCATCACTTCATCTAGATTCTTATAAGAAAAATACGAATGCCAACCTTTATGCGGTTTGCGATTTAAATGAGGAAAGAGCTCGGGCGGCTGCCGAGAAATACGGTGCTGAGAAGGTATTTACCGATTACCGCGAGCTTCTGGCAGATCCGGCTATAGATGCAGTGAGCATCTGTACGTGGAACAATACCCATGCGGAAATCAGCATCGCGGCACTTGAGGCAGGTAAGCATGTGCTGGTCGAAAAGCCGCTATGCAAAACGGTGGAGGATGCGCTTAACGTGCAGAAGGCCGTAGAAAAGTCAGGCAAGCTGCTGCAGGTTGGCTTCGTACGCCGCTATGACACGAATGCGCAGCTGCTTCGCGTCATGGCAGACCGCGGCGAGTTCGGCGAGATTTATTTTGCCAAAGCATCCACGCTTAGAAGACTCGGCAACCCAGGCGGCTGGTTCTCGGACATCGAGCGCTCGGGCGGCGGACCGCTTATCGATATCGGCGTTCATGTCATTGATCTTTGCTGGTACATGATGGGGCGTCCGCGTCCTGTATCCGTCAGCGCGAATACATACCACAAGCTTGGCAACCGCTCGAACGTGAAAAACTTAAGCTTCTATCAAGCGGCGGATTATGATGCGGAGAAAAATACGGTTGAGGATATGGCTAATGCGCTTATTCGTTTCGAGAACGGCGCATCGCTGCTCGTGGATGTAAGCTTCACGCTGCATGCGAAGTCGAATGAAACTGCCGTTAAGCTTTACGGTGAAAAAGGCGGCTTCGAGATCGATCCGGAAACCGTTATCGTAACGGAGCAGAATGACACGATTTTGAATATCTATCCGCAAACGGACAGCGCAGGGTTTGAGTTCAATAGCGCTTTTCAGAACGAAATCAATCACTTTATAGATTGCGTAGCAACGGGCAAGCAGCCGCTTAGTCCTGTGGAGGACGGCGTTGAGATTATGAAAATATTGGTCGGCATTTATGAGTCGGCTGCAAAAGGGGCGGAAGTACGTCTATGAAACTAGGAATTAGTACTTATAGCTTGTATGGTGCCCTCCAAAGTGGAGAAATGACGATTCAGGACGTTATCGTCTTTATTGCGTCAATTGGCGGCGAGCATGCCGAGATTGTGCCTTTGGGCTTTAATTTAACCGAAAATCCGGAGCTGATTGAAGCAATCAAGCAGCAGGCAAAGGAAAGCGGCATTGAGCTTTCGAACTATGCGGTAGGAGCGAATTTCTCAGGTCTCGACGATGAGCAATTCGAGCTGGAAATTGCCCGTTTGAAGCGCGAAGTCGATATAGCAGCGGCGCTTGGCGTGAAAAAAATGCGCCATGACGTAGCCTCGTCATCAAACTTATCCATATCCAATTTCTTGACGGAGCTGCCAAGACTGGCCAAAGCCTGTCAAATCATCGCGGATTATGCGGCTCCGCTAGGCATTACGACCAGCGTAGAGAACCATGGCTATTACATTCAAGACAGCGACCGCGTTCAAGCGCTTATTGAAATTGTGGATCGCCCGAATTTTAGGACGACGCTTGATGTCGGCAACTTCCTGTGCGTGGATGAGAACCCGTATGCAGCGGTACTGAATAATATCGGCCTTGCATCGATGGTGCACATTAAGGATTTCTATTACCGTCCCGCTACGGACAATCCCGGAGAAGGCTGGTTCAAGTCGAAGAGCGGCAATTGGCTGCGCGGCGCAATTGTAGGACACGGCGATATTGCGATCCCTCAGGTGCTCGGCCTCGTGAAGGACAGCGGGTACGATGATTTTATTTCCATTGAATTCGAAGGTCTAGAAGATTGCCGACTGGGAACGAGACTCGGCTTTGAATTCGTAAAACGAGTGTGGAACGAACTATAATCGGAGGAGCGATGGGGAAATGACTATGCCTATTATTTCGAACAAGATTGGTGTCATCGTGGACAGCTTTCAGCTTGGCGTGAAGGAAGGCTTGCTCAAAGCGAAGCAGGTTGGAGCAGACGGCGTGCAGATGTATGCGGTGCATGGCGAGCTGGATCCTGCTAATCTCTCGAGTGCGGCGCGCAAGGAATGGAAATCTTATATAGGCGGCCTTGGCCTCGATATATCGGCTTTGGTTGGCGATTTAGGCGGACATGGCTTTCAGGACCCTGCCCAGAACGAAGCGAAGATCGACAAGTCCAAACGGATCATGGAGCTAGGCATGGAGCTTGGAACAAACATCATTACGACTCATATCGGAATCGTGCCAAGCGACCGGAATAGCCGCGTCTACGAGACGATGCATGTGGCTTGCGAGGAGCTGGCGCGTTTTGCGAACGACATGAATGCTTATTTTGCAATCGAAACAGGACCGGAAACCGCCGAGCATTTGAAGGCATTCCTGGACGGGCTCGGTACCAAAGGCGTAGCCGTGAACTTCGACCCGGCTAATATGGTCATGGTAACAGGTGACGATCCGGTTCAAGGCGTGTATACGCTGAAGGATTATATCGTTCATACGCATGCGAAGGATGGCGTAAAGCTTGGTCATGTCGACCCGCGCGACGTGTATGGCGATTTCGGCTATGAAGTAACGCTTGACCACGATCAGATTGCTGTTATGGCTGAATCAGGTTCGACGTTTCGCGAGGTTCCGCTCGGCGATGGCGGCGTAGATTGGCCAGCGTATCTGCGAGCGCTGCAGGAAATCGGCTACGGCGGATATCTAACAATTGAACGCGAGGTCGGCACGAATCCGGAGGCGGATATTATCAAAGCCGTCCAGTTCTTGAAAGGCTTCCGTGCTTAAATAACGCATAGCATACAGAACCCCCTATCCTTCCGCTGGAAGAGTAGGGGGTTCTGTGTTACACCACACTTCTACGCTCTAGAACAAAACGTTGTGACTCTATTGCAGCTCAGGATCATACAGATGGCTTTTGATTTTTGAGTAACCTCGTATGGTCTGAGCTATATTGGAGACTATGCTGCAGAAACGCAACATAGCTCAGACGTTACTAGGGCTTTGGAGTAACCTAGTTTAGTCTGAGCTATCGTGGAAGCTACGCTGTAGAAAGTGCAATAGAAACCTCACAGTTACTAGGGCTTTGGAGTAACCTAGTTTAGTCTGAGCTATCATGAAAGCTACGTTGCAGAAAGTGCAATAGAAACCTCACATGTGCTACCGACTGATGGGCTACATTGTAGAAAGTACAACGAAAACCGGAAATTCCTCTGAAACAAGCTAGAATCTGCTGACTTCATTGCAGAAACTGCAATGTAGCTATAATGCCCCCTAATTAAGTTGGACACTTTCACGCTATGAAATATACAATTAGATTAGCTGGAGGTTGTTCGTATGAAAGTACAGCACAGCAAGTTTGACGAACTTAGAATACAGGTCGTAGAAGAAGCACTTGAGCGG
>NZ_JBFRGD010000030.1:0-76816 GCF_052115165.1 Paenibacillus sp. 2TAB23 | reverse complement strand
GTACAGCACAGCAAGTTTGACGAACTTAGAATACAGGTCGTAGAAGAAGCACTTGAGCGGGGGAATATGGCTTTAACAGCCCGAAAGCACGGGATATCCCCTTACTCGTTATACAAATGGATGAAACAATATCGAGACGAGGTGGAGCCAGCAATGAATAAAAAGAAAAAGCTAGAAAACCTAAGYAATCCTCAGACGACAGAAGATTGGAAAGATAAATATGAACAGGCGACGAAGCTCATAGGTGAGAAGGAACTGGAGATCGCTGTCCTTCGTGACYTGGTTAAAAAAAAACATCCAAACCTCCAATGGAAGTGGCCAGAGAATGGATCTTAAAAGGCTACAAAGTTCGAACCATTCTCAGGATATGCTGCCTGCCTCGTTCTACGTATTACTATCAAAAGAAAACACCTAAGTCTCAAAAGGGCTACCATAAGCGCAGACGTTTATACTCCCAAGCAGTGGCTAGCGCTTAATCTTCGCGATCTCGAGCGAGCCGGAGGAAAGCGTGCCTTTATGCAGCACGGCTTCGCGCTTAGGCAGCCGCGCCACTGTTTCTGCCGAACAGCTCGCCGCTACGAGCACCGCGGTTGCCGCATCGCCAACCTTCGGCCATATTTGCTTGCCGGACTCGTCCAGCGGGGTGACCCCGCCAGTTGCCAGAGAGAGGGCGCGTGATAAATTGTATTCGCTGGACCAGCCGTACAGTTGCGCCGCAAGTTGCGATTTCTGAAGCGTATCTCCGATGCCGAAGGGTGACCAGTGGTCGGTAATGCTGTCATTGCCGAGCAGCACCTGTACCTTCTGCTTCTGCAGCAGCGGAATCGGCATCACGCTTCTGCCAATCGGAACGGATGAAGCGATGGAAATGCCAAGCGAGGCAAGCCGATCGGCCATTTCTATATCGGCGCCAGCAGTCAGCGAGGCAAGCGAGAAGGCATGGCTGACCGTTACTTTTCCTTGCAGGCCCGCTTGCTCGGTTAGATCGGCCAAGCGGCGAATGGCTTTTATGCCTGTTTCTCCGCCCTCATGCAGATGAATGTCGATGCCGGCTTTGTAGTCTACGGCGATCTGCACCATCGTTTGCAGCGATTTCTCCATATCGACGTCAACCAGCGTAGGGTCTAATCCGCCGACATGCGTGACGCCTAGCTGCATGGCGTCGCGCATAAGACCCTCTACATTCGAGCGCAGCAGGCCGTGCTGGGGAAAAGCGACGATTTCATGCGAGATTTTGTCCGAATAATTGCCCAAGGCAAGCTTCAGCTTCTCCAAGTTTTTGAGTCCAACCGTCGGATCAATATTGCAGTGGCTTCTTACATAGGTGGTACCGTAGCCAAGTATGAGCTCAATAAGCTTCTGCGCGCGCGCTTGGGCAGTGGGCAGAAGCTGTGGAAGCAGCGTTTGCTCCTCGATAATCCGGTCGAAAATACCGTTTTTGGTCGGCCTAACCGCCCGCCAAGGACCGCCATAAAAGGTTTTATCCAAATGGATATGCATATCCCGGAAGGAAGGCAGGAGAAGCATGCCCTTCGCATCGTAGCAGTCGAGCGTTTTGCCGTATGCGGCTTTCGTATCGAGAATTTTCGTAATTTTTCCCTTCTCGATCTGCAGGTTGCGAAGGACGGTTTCCGTAGCGACGACCTGACCGCTTTCGTAGGTATAGCCGCTTTCGAGGCGAACGTTCAATAGCATGTAGCTGCTGTTTTTCCCAGGCTTCTTTGCTTTCGAATCCTCTTTTTTCGCCTCAGCGGCTGCACCTGCGGATTCAGGCGAGAAAAGCCCCATTGAGCCTATGACGCCGAGTACGGCGGAAGCCCCTCCGATTTTGCCGACATTGCCGATAAAGTCTCTGCGCGAGAGCCCTTTGTTTTCTTGATCCATGTTCATGTTCCTCCTCTAATCTCTTCGTTTATTTGCCCATTTGGCAAGGGGAAAGCTAGCTTCGAACAATAGAACTAATGGAACGAGCACGATGAAAGCCGAGATGAAATCTGGCGGCGTAAGGATGGTCGATACGGTAACCAAGATGACATAAGCGAATTTTCTGCTTTTACGAAGGCGCTCAGGTGTAACAAGGCCAAGCCTAGCCAAGAAAATCAGCACGATAGGGTATTCAAAGGCTAGCGACAGCGGCAAAATAATGCGAACGAGAAACTGAATATATTGCGCCGCGCCATAGGTTTCGACTAAACCCATGGAGCGTGTAACGGTGGATGCAAACTGGACGGCCATCGGAAAAACGATAAACCAGCTGAATGCAAGGCCGATTAAGAACAACAGGAGCGCGAACGGGATCAGCCACGGCACCGACTTTCGTTCTTTTAAAGTTAAGGCGGGCTTAACGAATAGCCATACCTGAAGCAAAATAAACGGCACCGATGCGCCTATTCCGATCACTACTCCAGTTTGCATGTAGAGCTGAAGCGCGTCAAATGGTGAAAAAGCATTCCAAAGGATCGGTTGAGCGGGAGAATAGGATTGCTGCAAGTAGCTAAGCACGGGACGAACCAACGCAATTCCGCCGACTAAAGCAATCGCGAACATGATGAGCACATAGATGATTCTTCTCCGCAGCTCGGTTAAATGATCGATTAAACTTGACTGTGCCAGCATATTAAGCGCCTCCTAACCATTTGCAGCCGATCCTGCCTTGCTTCTTCCGGTGTTCTGCCTGATCTCGGCCGTCATCCAGCCGATTTCCATTTGCCTGCTGATCTCAACCAGCTTCTCGATGTCCCGGAATGAATATTTCCGCGTCCCCCCAAGCGTTCGTTTCGGGCAAATAAGCTTCCGAATCTCATAGTAACGAATCCGCCTCTCCGATAAGCCGGTAAGCTCGCTGACCGTTCCGATATTCATGACTTGCTTATCCATAAACGACATGATGACAGCTCCTCTGCAATGGTTTGGCTTGCCCTTGCCACTCCTTTCTGAAATTATGTTAGGAATACTAACGCTTGACCGATGTGTACCTAATGATAATGATGGAGGCAAGTGCTGTCATTAGATGATGCACCCAACTTTTCACAGCCTGTTTAGACAATTCGTACAACCTAAATCGCGCTACTACTATAAGTATTTTTCTTGAGAAAAAATGATGGTATATAATCTGACATAAAGCGGGACGCGAGCGAGAGGATCTGCTATTGTGAAGGCATAGTAAGCGGCAGCACAATAACAGGAAAGAGGTGGAGTTTCATGTTGCAAAGCATTGGATTACCCGGATTAATTATGATTCTAGTCGTCATTCTCATCGTGTTCGGACCTTCGAAGCTGCCAGAGCTTGGGCGGGCGGTAGGCCGCACGCTGCATGAATTCAAAAGCTCGGCGCGAGAGCTTGTCACGGAGAGCAAAGATGAACAAGAAAGCAAAAGCAGCACATCATCATGAAGTTATTTTTGACTTGATAGGTTCAATGAAAGAAGACCAAGAAAGCAAAAGCAGCACATCATCATGAAGCTATTTTTGATTTGATAGGTTCAATGAAAGAAGACCAAGAAAGCAAAAGCAGCACATCATCATGAAGCTAATTTTTGTTGAATAGATCCAAAGAAAGAAGAGCAGGTCGCGATCGCGGCCTGCTCTTTTTCCGTTGTTCATTGGGCGGAGAAGTGCTTGCCTTCTCCGCAAGCCAATATCTATTCAAACGATATTTTATGATATAGTGTGGTTGTCCAAATACATGATAAGCAGGTGAAGCAAGTGGAGGAGAGGGAAGGCTCATATATCAAACGTTTATTTGGCTGGGATACACTGCGGGGCCAGCTCTATTGGACGCTGCTCATCAGCTCGGTTATTCCGCTGGTGCTCGTTGGGCTGCTGACCGTGTATTCGATCTATAACATTTTGTACAACAAAATAGAAAAAGGCATCGAGCAAAACTTGCAGCGGGTAAGGGGCGCCGTAGAGGAAACGCTGGGCAATCTGTATGACGTATCGCAGCAAATGTCCTATCAAGGGTTCGTTGGGCAGGATCTGAAATTGCTCCAGACCAGCGAGGATACGTACGAGAAATCTCAGCTGACGACAGCTATTCAGCGCAATATGGGCATACTCAACGCTTCGAATCCGACAATTGGTTTAGTGCTGTATTACGATACGACAACAGGCGAGATGTTATACAACAACTATATAACGAGAAACCCGCACCCGGATTTCGACAGCCTGCCGAAGCTTTCCATTAAGTCCGACCATACCTATAACGGGCCTCATCTTACCTTGTACAAATACAATGACACATCCGTTTTCTCCATTGTGAGGAGCGTAGGAGGCACGACCGATCCTCGGAACCCGATGCTCGTATATGCGGAAACCAATGTAAAGGTCATTCAGAACGTATTGAACAAGGAGCAATACGGAATGAACGTATCGCATCTGCTCATGGACAATGACGGCGTGGTCTTATACAGCGACAAGCCAGAGCTGACGCCGATCGGCAGCCGTTATGACGCCAAGTCGATGGATCATTATTATTTCCATGAGGAGATCGGCAGCCAAGGCTGGCGCCTAGGTGTATTTATCGAAAAAGGCGAATACCAGAAGGAAATCCGTGATTGGTTCGTACGCTATTCTTTCATTGTCGTATTAGGGCTGTTGATTAGCATCTGGTCCGCCTTCCGGACGTGGAAGGTCGTCATTGCTCCGCTGCACCGGATACGCAAGGGCATCTCCTCTTTTATCAGCCAGGAGCCGAATGATTTCTTCCAAAAAACGGGACTGCGCGAGTTTGACTTTCTGATCGATAATTTCAAGGATATGCAATACAAAATCCAGGATTTAATCGAAGAGGTCGCCAAGGAAGCTAGCGAGAAGCAAGATATCGAGATGGAGAAGCTGATGGCGCAAATTAATCCGCATTTTTTGTACAATACGCTGAATACCGCCCAGTGGCTGGCCCGTTTGAAGGGGCAGCATGAAATTGACCGATTCCTGTCGTTGTTCACGAAGGTGCTCAAATATAATTTGGCGAAGGATGGCACCATTGTTACGTTGAAGGATGAAATCGATTCGCTGAACGATTACGTGGAGCTGCAGAAAATCAGGTATGATTTCGAGTTTGATGTGCGTTATGACATTCCGGAGCCGTTCCTTGCGACTCCGCTGCCACGGTTTATTTTGCAGCCGATCGTCGAGAATGCGCTCTATCACGGGATGATGGACGAGAAAGGGATCATTGAGGTAAGCGTGCAGGAACATAGCCAAGCTCTGCTGTTGAAGGTGACCGATAACGGCAATGGAATCAGTCCGGAGAAAATTAAGGAGCTGCTGGAGTCCGATACGCGAAAAAATAATTTGTCGGGTCTTGGCATTGGCCTAAATTATGTAAAGAGGACGCTTAGCAGCTTTACGGGAGGCAGCAGTGAGCTTGCGATAGATAGCGTAATTGGAAAAGGGACGGTCGTTTCGATTCATTTGCCAATTGATAGGGAGGGTAACATGCTATGAAGGTCATTATCGTAGACGATGAAAAGCTGGTGAGACGCGGGTTGATATCCATCATGCCTTGGTCCAACTATCAGATGGAGGTTGTCGGGGAAGCGGGCAATGGAAGAAAAGCGCTTGAGCTGCTGGAGCAGCAGGATGTTGATATTGTGTTTACGGATCTCATGATGCCCGAGATGTCCGGCTTCGAGCTGATGGAGGCGATGAGCGAGAAATACCCGGAGAAATCGGTCGTTGTTCTGTCTTGCCACGAGGAATTCGCGTATGCCCAGAAGGCGATCCGTATGGGCGCGCTTGATTATGTGGTCAAAAACGATTTGGAAACGGACACGATGGATGAGGTTTTACGCCGTATTGCCCGCACCTACGAGGAGAGAAACGTCAAAAAACAAGTACCGGACAAGAAGCTGTTCGATCGCGCGATGGTGGTCTTAAAGCTTGGAGATGACGAGCAGGCGGGCAAGCTCGTCGAGAAGCTTTCGGCTGGTAACGTTATTCATTATTTGGATCGCCACTGCTGGTTTTTCGCCTTGGACAGCTTAGGCGCCGAGCAGGAGAAGACGCTGATTACAGATATCAAGCAGGCGAGCTGCCTGCCGGTGCTTGTGCATGGCCTTGGCGGCATCACGCTTGGCGAAACGGTCGACCGGCTGCATGCTTATTTGTCATCGGGCTTATTATACGATTACAAGCATTGGGTTACCTTCTGGGAGTGGGCAGCGGACAAAGAGCATGAATGGGTAGAGCCGGAGAAGGAGCGGCTTGGACTGCGCTGGAACTCACCGGATTGGATTTATAGCAACGAAGAATACGAGCTTCTCCTGCAGGATACGGTCGCGCTGCGGCTGCCGATGGGTGAGCTGAAGAAGCTGCTGTTCCCTGCGTTTCTAGAGAATGGGCGATTGCTGCTCATGCTGGAGTGGTCGATGCAGCTCATATTCCGGTTGGAGCCGCTGCGAATGTGGGAAGAATGGAAAGCAGCGCTCGAGGAAGAGCGCGGCAAGCTGCGCAGCATCGTCTGCAAATCCAAATACGGCGATGATATCGTCCGCGTTATATATAAAGCCATTAGATTCATGCATGAGCAGGAGGAAATGAATTTCAGCCAGCATGAATTGGCGGGCATCGCCAATATGAGCCGAACGTATTTCAGCCAATGCTTCAAGAATGTGACCGGCAAATCGTTCAACGATTATGCGACGGAAATTCGGATGTCGAAGGCGCAGCAGCTACTGGTGCATACGAATACGCCGATCTATCAGATTGCGCAGCTTGTCGGCTTCAAGGATGAGAAATATTTCAGCAAGCTGTTCCTTCAGGAGATCGGCATGCTTCCGTCTGATTTCCGCAATCGGAATGCCATATAGGCGCAAAACGCGCAAGGTGCGAAGTTTGTCAGTTGGAACGTAGGTTATTGTCGCAGGCTGATAAATCGCATAAAAAAAACGGTTACGAAAACACGCCTAACTGCCTACATCGTTCTGACCCTCATTCTCGCAGAACGGGCGTATACTGGGGCAGTAGACCATAAACGATATGCAGGGGGAAAAGCAGAAATGAAAAAAACGTTAGGCATACTCATCGTTTGCGCACTGATGGTACTTACTGCTTGCTCGGGAAATAATGAAAAAACGAATAACGGAGGTGCCAACGGCGGCAATTCGAACGGCTCGGGCACCGTTTCTGAGCCGGCTGATCCGTACGCGCCAATGTCGGAGACCGTGACGATTGAAATTGGAAAAGAGGCAGCGGTTGATCCGAAGCTTCCGGATGGTTCCACTATCGAAGACAATGAGCTGACCCGCTATTTCGGCGAAAAGCTGAACATTAAGTATACGAATGCTTGGCAGGCTACAACGTCAGGCGACGCATACATGCAGAAGGTCGGACTTACGCTGTCTACAGGCGATATCCCAGACGTGATGACCGTTGACAAGCAGCAGCTTGTACAGCTCGTGAATGCGGATCTTATCGAGGATCTATCGTCAACGTATGACAGCTTCGTATCGCCGGCGCTCAAAGCGGCTTATGATTCCACCGACGGCTACAGCCTAGCTTCGGCAACTTTCGACGGCAAGCTGATGGCTTTCCCGAACGTAAGCCCTGGAGCGGATGCGCAGAACCTGCTTTGGGTCCGCCAGGATTGGCTGGACGAGCTGGGGCTTGAAGCTCCCAAAACGATGGATGACATCATTAACGTGACGAAAGCGTTCATGGACAAAAAAGGTTCAGCCGGCCTGCTCGGCAACCAAGTAATCGTTAACATTGGAACAAGCGTATTCGGCTTCGATTCCATCTTCAGCGCTTACCATGCATATCCGCAGCTATGGGTAGAGGATGCGAGCGGCAATGCAGCATACGGCTCGATTCAACCGGAAGTGAAGGATGCGCTTGCCAAGCTGAGAGGCTGGGTAGAAGAGGGCGTTATCGACAAAGAGTTTGCCGTGAAAAAGAGCGAGCAGGTGAATGAGCTGGTTGTCAGCGGAAAAGCGGGCATTTTCTTCGGACCATGGTGGCTGCCGTTTGGCATGCTGGCTGATTCCGTGGCACAGGATTCGAAAGCGGAGTGGGTATCCTATCTGTCGCCGCTTAGCCAAGAAGGCAAGATGAATACGCATATGGGCTCGCCTACCACACGCTACCTCGTTGTGAAAAAGGGGTTCAAGCATCCCGAGGCTGTGTTGAAAACATTGAATATGCAATTTGACGCCGATCAGCTGCAAGGTGAAGGCATCGTAGAGAAGGACGATTTCAACTGGATGAATATGCCGTTCTCGCTTCTCGTGAGCAACTATGACGACAAAGAGAAAAAGGCAAAGCTCGTACAAGACGTCATTGACGGCAACGCGGCAGCGGATACGCTGCAAGGCGAAGCGAAGCAAATCTACAACTCGTACCTGAAGGATAAGGAAAATCCGAAAAAGGATTTGGCTGCATGGTCGCAAAGGCATGCTTTCCTGACCGGAGCGCTGCCGCTTGGCAAGGATGACCAAATTAACCGCAAAGTCGGCGTTTATTATGATCAAACGGACACGATGCGTACAAAATGGGCGAATCTGCGCAAGCTGGAGGACGAAACGTTCTTGAAAATCATTATGGGCAACGAGTCGCTTGATTCCTTTGACGGCTTCGTAGATAAATGGAAATCGCAAGGCGGCGACCAAATTACCGAGGAAATCTCGGCAGCAGCCAAATAAGCAGTGAATAACTAGCATGCAGGGATGGGATACCGAGGTATCCTGGTTATCCCGTCCCTCAAGCTTGAAAGTTTGTTTAAGGATGGAGTGGAAGCTTTGCGAGATTCCAAAAATACGATTCATTATCATCTAATGCTGGCGCCGGGCATGATCCTCCTTATTATTTTCGGAATAGTCCCGCTATTCGGAATGGCGATCGCTTTCCAGGATTTTATTCCGGTCAAAGGGATTTGGGGCTCCAAATGGGTGGGCTTTGAAAACTTCAGCTACATGTTCCAGCTAGACGACAGCAAGATCATCTTTTTTAATACGATATTTATTTCCCTCATGAAAATGGTTATGAATGTAATCGTTCCAGTAAGCACGGCATTGCTATTGCATGAAATCGTGTTTAGCCGGATCAAGAAGTGGATGCAGACGATTATTTATTTGCCCCATTTCCTATCTTGGGTCATTCTAGCCGGCATTCTGAGCGACATGCTGTCACAAAACGGCATCGTCAATCAGGTTGTAACGGCTATTGCGGGAGAGCCGATATTTTTTCTTGGAAGCAATGATTGGTTTCCGGTCGTTGTCGTTCTAAGCGATGTATGGAAAGAGTTTGGTTTCAATACGATTATTTTCTTAGCGGCGCTGACCGCCATCAATCCATCGCTCTATGAGGCGGCATCGATAGACGGAGCGGGGCGCATTCGCAAAATATGGAGCGTCACGCTGCCTGGCATACTGCCGACGATTATCTTGGTTTCTACGCTGAATATCGGCAGCATCCTGAATGCGGGCTTCGATCAGATTTACAACTTGTACAACCCGCTCGTTTACGAATCAGGAGACATTATCGATACCTATGTATACCGGATCGGGCTCGTTCAGTATCAATATGGACTGGCTACTGCCGTTGGCGCGTTGAAATCGGTTGTCGGATTTATACTCATATTCGTTTCCTATCGATTGGCCTCCAAGTATGCGGGCTATCGGATTTTCTAAACAGCCGCAACAAGAATTTGCATGATTGCAATCAGAAGGGAAGTGTCCCATGCCGCTAACAGGTCTCCGCGGAATCCGGACTACTGATATTATATTGACGCTCGTCATGCTGCTCATTACGCTGCTTTGCTTGCTGCCGCTCGTATACGTGGTTTCGCTTTCGTTCAGCGGCAAGTCGGCTGCGGCATCCGGTGCAGTCACCTTATTTCCAGTCGATTTCACCCTATATTCCTATGAATATATGTTTAAGGACAGCCGGTTTTTCGACGCTTTCGGCGTATCGGTTAAGCGGGTATTGCTTGGCGGAGCCATTAACTTCGTGCTGACGATTCTAATGGCCTATCCGCTTGCCAAGGAACGGCTTGAATTCCGGAGCAGGGACGTTTATATGTGGGTTATTGTATTCACGATGATGTTCACCGGCGGTTTAATTCCGTGGTATATGGTCGTGAAGAGCCTTCATCTGACCGATACGATCTGGGCGCTCGTGCTCCCAACTGCCGTCCCGATCTTCAACGTTATTCTGCTGATGAACTTTTTCCGCGGCATGCCGAAGGAAATTAATGAATCGGCCAAAATGGACGGAGCTGGGCCGTGGCGGACGCTGATCGCCATTGCAGTACCGCTTGCTATGCCGGCGATTGCAACGGTGACGCTATTCAGCATTGTCGGCCACTGGAACGCTTTTTTTGATGGCCTAATTCTGATGAACAAGCAGCATAATATTCCGCTGCAAACCTATATTCAGCAGCTCGTCGTCGCTCCGTCCATTTCTTCCTCGACAAGGCCGGAGGATTTGATAAACTTTTCTCAACGGACATTCAATGCAGCCAAGATCGT
This sequence comes from Paenibacillus sp. 2TAB23, assembly GCF_052115165.1. Taxonomy (NCBI): domain Bacteria; kingdom Bacillati; phylum Bacillota; class Bacilli; order Caryophanales; family Paenibacillaceae; genus Paenibacillus; species Paenibacillus sp. 2TAB23. The sequence goes on along the minus strand of NZ_JBFRGD010000030.1, from coordinate 66,347 downwards.
CGTCACGATGCTGCCCATTTTAATCATTTATCCGTTTTTGCAGCGTTACTTTGTACATGGCATTACTTTAGGCTCGGTGAAAGAATAACAAGCGACAAGCGACGGAATACGCATTCAAAAGGAGCATGAGCATGACTATTGCCAACCCTATTTTGCCTGGCTTCTGGGCAGATCCGTTCATCCTGAGGGACGGAGACGATTATTACTTATATCCAACCAAGGACAGCGCCGGCTGGATGTACGAGAAGTTCCATGTGTTTCACAGCAAGGATTTGGTGAACTGGGACGGCCCCTATTTGGCGCTCGATCTGGATGATGTCAGTTGGGCAGACAAGCAGGCTTGGGCGCCGGGCATCGCGAAATATAAAAACAAATATTATATGTATTTCTCTGCCGAGGCACAGATTGGCGCAGCCGTATCCGACTCGCCGCTAGGTCCCTTCAAGGATATGCTGGACCGTCCGCTAATCACGCGCGATGAATATGCCTGCCAGTCGATTGACGCAGATTTGTTCGTGGATGATGACGGTCAGCCTTATCTGCTCTGGGGACAAGGGAAATGCTGGATCGTGCCGCTTGAAGAGGATATGATCACCTTCAAAACGGCTCCGCTCGAGTTGTCCTTGCAGATTCATGCGGCCAAAGGCAGCGATGGGACAGCAGGCGATATATCCGTGTACAACGAAGGGCCGCATATGCAGAAGAGAGACGGAAGATACTGGCTGACATGGAGCAATTATGATACGCGTGATCCAAGGTACCAGATTGCATATGCGTTCAGCGACAATATTCTAGGTCCTTATGAGGTGCCGGAGGATAACCGCATGACGTTGGAATCGGCCAGCGCGGTTGGAACGGGCCATGCCTCGCTCACCGAATATGAGAATGAATGGTACTTGGTTTATCATCGGCTAGCGGAGCCGGAGGCAAGCGTGCTGCGTGAAACCTGTATGGGTTTGGTTCGGTTCAAGGATGGCAAGCCTTACGTCGATGTGAATGAATAAACAAGGGGGCCGGACAGGCTTTAGGTAAATATGCCTAAAGCCTGTCCGGCTTTTTGTTCTACAGAAATTGGAAACTGCTCGTTCCTATTTGGCTGAAAGTCTGTTATCCTACTGAAGAATAGACCTTGAACGAAGGAGGAGCTGCTATCAAGCCGGTTACTGTTTATGATATTGCTAGGGAAGCCAATGTTTCAGTAGCCACTGTATCACGTGTGATCAACAACACGGCGCCAGTCAAGAAGTCAACCAGAGAGCGTGTAATGGAGCTGATTGCGAAGCATCAATTCCAGCCGAATGCGCTAGCGAGAAGCTTGTATAAGAAGGAAACGGGCATGATTGGCGTCATTTTGCCGGACATCACCAACCCCTTTTTCCCAGAGGTGCTAGCCGGTCTGGACCAAGAGGCGCGAAGCAAGGGGTATACGTTTTTTTTATGCGACACGGTGTCGACAAATGGCGATTCAGCAGAGCAATATGTGCGGGAATCGCAATATTTGAGCATTCTGATGGAGAAGCAGGTTGACGGCATTGTGATGATCGGAGGAAGAATCAATCTCGCAAAGCCGAGCAAGGAGCTGATCGGCGAGGTCGTCGAAGCGAGCAAGCGGGTGCCGCTGCTGCTTATCAACGGCAATCTGCCTGGCGAAGGCATGACTCGCGTATATGCAGATGAGGTGGAGGGCGCGGAGCTTGCAACGCAGCATCTTATTGAGCTTGGGCATGAGCGAATTGCGTTCGTCGGCGGGTACAAGCATATGTCTAATACCATCCAGCGAATTAAGGGCTTCGTCAGAACGATGGAGCGAAGCGGCTTGCAGGCGCGCAAGGAATGGATTATGGATGGAGGCTTCTCGGTAGAAAGCGGGAAGGCGTTCATGAACCGGCTGCTTGCGCTGCCAGAGAGGCCGACGGCTATCTTTTGCGCAAACGACCTTGTCGCAATCGGTGTTATGAAAGCTGCCCATAAAGCAGGCATTCGTGTTCCCGAGGAGCTGTCTCTCATCGGCTTTGACGATATCCCCTATGCCTCCAACAGCATTCCGGAATTAACGACGGTTTCCTTGAGATGCTATGATGTGGGACGGCATGCCGCGGAGCTGCTCCATCAAATGATTGCCAAAAGCAAAGTGAGCAAAAGCACGAAGGTAAGGCCGGAGCTCATCGTAAGGGAATCGACGGCAAAGCCTCCAACATGGATATGACTAGCGAAAAGCCGAGTCAAATAACAGTTAAAAATAATGATTGACAACGCTTACATTTGTGAATAAAATCAAATTGTCAACAGATTAGATGGTGTCGCCAGTAAGAATGTAACCCGTTACATCACAGCTTGGCTTCTTCCTACAAAGCCGTAAACACACCCGATACACATCAGAGCACCGTACAGAATCAGATTCTGTTTCACCGGTCATGGCGTGTATTTATTTTCTCTACAAATGTAACGGGTTTCATGAAACGGGTTACATATTAAGCATATTAAGCTTATGAAGCTGATCCTTTGGGAGGGTGCCACATGATGATGGAAACGGAAGCGAAAGCAGCTGTACGATTCGATGCGGATGCTGTAAGAATCGGGGAAACGCCGCAAGTCCTGCTATGTGCCTCATTGTTTTATTTCCGCATACCGCGAGCGCTGTGGCGGGAGCGGATGGAGCAGCTCAAAGCATTCGGCTATAACAGCATTGACGTATACTTTCCTTGGAATTATCACGAAAGAGCAGAAGGGGAATGGGATTTCAGCGGCGAGCGCGATATAGCGGCGTTTCTAACGGAGGCTGCGGAAGCGGGCTTGTACGTAGTAGCTAGGCCAGGGCCTTACATTTGCTCCGAGTGGGACGGCGGTGCATTGCCGGCTTACCTGCTGACCAAGGGTGTGAAGCTCCGTGACAATGAAGCAGGTTTCCTCGGCTATGTGTCCAAGTGGTTCGATCAAGTCCTGCCGCTCATAAAGCAGCAGCAAGCAGGCGAGGGCGGAACGGTAATCGGCGTTCAGCTCGATAACGAGCTTGATTTCTATGACTGCCATGATCCCAAAGGGTATATTAGCGCTTTGCGCGATATGGCGCTCAGTCATGGCATTACGGTTCCGCTGTTCGCTTGCGCCGGACAAGGCGGCTTGCTGCAGGCGTCGGGGCTTGCCGACAACGTCGTGCCAAGCTGCAACTTCTACCCGGACAACCGGGATGCGGAATTTGAGCAAAAGGTGCTGCATTATGGTCAGGCGCTATCGAAGCTCGGGTATCCGCTGCTTGTAACGGAAACGAACCGTGCGCATTACCTGCTGAGAAGATTGCTGTCTTGCGGAGCGAAGCTGCTCGGTCCCTATTTGCAGGTATCGGGTACAGACTTCGGCTTTACGAACGCGACGAACAATTGGGGGAAGCCGCTGGCGTTTATGACATCGGATTATGATTTTGGAGGGATGATCTCGCCGGAAGGACATATTCGTGAGGAGGCGTATGATGGGAGATTGCTGGGTCGAATGATTGCGGCTTATGGAGCGGCGCTCGCACAGGCCTTGCCAGAAACAGAGGTGTCATCTGCGTGGGCGATAACCGGAGATCGCCAGGGCATTGCGGGTCCTTTCTCGCTTCAGCTAAGCGGCGGGGGAAGCCTCCTGTTCGTCACAAACCTCGATGAGCGGGACAAACAAATTATTCTCTCGGCTGCGGACGAAGCGAAAACTCCCGCGCAAAACGGTTTTACGCTCCGAGCAGGCAGGTCGCTGGCACTTCCCTTTGAAGTTCCGCTTAGCTTATGGGGCATGGAAGGCGTACTGCAAAGCTCGACGGCTGAGCTGTATTATGCAGAACAATCGGCGTCAGGAGCAAGTCTCGCTTTCCATACGGACGGCAGCGGTGAAATTGTCATTCGGATGAATGAGCCAAAAAGCGTGAATGCGGTCCACGCGGCGTCGGCTTGGTCGGACGGGAAGCTGACCATTCGCTTTGATGGGCTGGAGGCTGGCTGCTGCTCCATCGTCGATGCTGACGGGGCTGCGTTTAAGCTATTGATTACCGATAGAATGAAAGCGCTTTATATGGAGGGTGTAACGGAGGACGGCAGCGTAATTGAAGGTCAACCGCTCGTTTATTCGGATCAGCTGGAGGAGGCGGCGAGCGAGTGGTCGTTAAGCGGATTTCAAGCTACCTCGCTGCTTGCCTTACAGGCTGAGGATAGCAGATTGACTTTAGACAGCGCCGACTATCTGGAAGAGGCAGACATATTCCGCGGCTTTGCCGGCTACGAAGCATCCGTCGCCTTGATGAAGGGAGAGCTCGTACAAGGTTACCTAATCAAGCAGGGCAGCGATGTCATATCGTTATATGCGGATGGGCAATATGCCGGAACGGCGGTTTCTGGCGGAGGCAGCGCCTATCTGCCGCTGGTCCATACTCTGCAGGAGGGAAAACTGCATGCAAGGGTGGAAATTTGGGGGCACTCCAACTTCGACGATGCCCGGCTTCCCGGCCTTCGGCTTCATGCAAGGAAAGGCTTGAGAGGGATAGCGGCGATTACAGAGGTGCGTGATCTAAGCGGGAACTGGCGCGTTTATCGCGCAGCGGAGCGAAGCTTGCGCAAGGAACTGATTGAGGGACAGGATGACAGCCTGTGGCCGATAATCAGCTTTGGAGGCTGGATGTCGCCCGATCATCCCGCATTTGAATATTACCGCAGAACGTTCCGTGCAGCTGAGAGCGCTAATTCATGGACGCTGCACTTTAAAGGCTTGCAATCATTAGCTCGTTTGTTTGTAGATGGAAAGGACGTAGGCGCCATTCATCCATTCGATCCCTTTGTGGACATATCGGAGCATGTGACGGCAGGCGAAGACGTGGTTCTTACCGTATTTGTCGAGCGGGTGCTTGGCCTTCCATCCGGACGGGTGTACGTGTATGAAGGAATAGAGGCTGTAGATTGGACATTGCAGGGAGCGGAGGAAGCGGAGCTTCTGGCACATGCTAAGAGCAGTCGAGCAGGCGCAGCAATCATGCAATTGCCTGTTGCACTGGAGCCGGGCGAGACAGCGTGGCTGCATGCTTCGACTGTCAACTCGGAAGCGGGAGCGGGATGGCGGGCCAAGGTAACAGGTACGGGGCTTAAGCTTACCGTATTTCTAGGAGGCCGCATCGTTGGCCGCTTATGGCTGGCTGGTGGTGAGAGCAGGCCAGTACTGACGGGCGGCAGCCCGGATTCCTTTTATTTGCCGGGCGCTTGGTATGAGGCAGGCAAGGGTGAACTCACGATTCTGTTAGAGGCGGTAGATCGCGAGCAACAAGGAAGGCTGGACGCCATTACGTTCATGTCCGTCTAGTCCATGACTGCGAGGGGGAAACAGGATGCAAACGACCATAGTAGGTAGAGAGCCGGAGAGAAAGCTGCAGCGAATGAAAGGCGGCAAGCTGAAGCGGTTTTGGAACAATAAAACGCTGCTGCTCATGTGCTTGCCGGCCATTGCCTTTTTCGTTATTTTCGCCTATCTGCCGATGCCTGGCTTGTATTTAGCGTTTATTAACTACAATTACTCCGACGGCATATTCAAAAGCCCGTTCGTGGCGTTCGATAATTTTCGTTTCCTTGTCATAAACGGCGATCTGTGGCGGCTATCGTTCAATACCGTTGCCTATAATTTGGTGTTCATCGTGCTCGGGAACGTACTGCAAATTTTCGTCGCTATTCTTCTGAATGAGATTCGCCGCAAATGGTTCAAGAAAGTGACGCAGACGCTCATGTTTCTCCCGCATTTCATATCGGCCGTACTGATCGGCCTCATTGCTTACAACATTCTGAGCTACGATTACGGCATATTGAATACGCTGCTGGAATCGCTTGGCATGGAGCCGGTCAAGACGTACTCCGATCCGAAAATATGGCCATTTATCATCGTGCTGACCTTCCTTTGGCAGTCCACCGGCTACGGATCCATCATTTATTTCGCAGCGATCATGGGTCTGGACAATGAAATCATCGAGGCTTCGGAAATTGACGGCGCCAATGCATTCCAGCGCATCATCTATATCGTGCTCCCATGGCTGAAGCCGACCTTCATCATTCTGATGCTGTTCTCGCTCGGGGGCATTCTTAAAGGGAACTTCGGATTGTTTTTCAACCTTGTCGGAGCGAACAATACCGCCTTGTATCCGACGACCGATATTATCGAAACGTATGTATTCCGGTCGCTTATGACCAATTTCAACTTCTCGATCGGCAGCGCCGTCAGCCTTTACCAATCCGTATTCGGCTTTGTCGTCGTCTTGACAGCCAACTGGCTCGTCCGCAAGGCTTCGCCCGAAAACTCGTTATTCTAGGAGGTGACAGCTATGGAAAACAGGGAAGATTCACGGAGTATCCGTACGGATATGAGCGGAATGATCGTAAAGCTATTCGGCTATCTGTTCATCTCGTTTTTTGCGCTATGCTGCCTGCTTCCATTCTTGCTCGTTCTCGGTACGTCGCTGACGGCGGAAGGGGCGATCAAGAAATACGGCTTTAACTTCTGGCCGCGTGATTTCAGCACCTTTGCTTACAAAATCGTGTTCGAGAATCCTGATCTGATCATTGGCTCTTACTTGGTTACGATGGCAATCACGATTGCCGGAACGGCGCTGGGGCTCTTCCTCGTTGCAATGACGGGCTACGCGCTGCAGCGTCCAGACTTTGGCTACCGGAACGGCATCTCGTTTTTCATTTATTTCACGACGCTGTTCTCGGGCGGTCTCGTACCGTTCTACTTGCTCATGACGCAATATTTGACGCTGAAGGATAATTATTTGGCCGTATTGCTGCCAGGGCTGCTTAGTCCGTTTCTCATTATTATGATGAAAAGCTTCGTCCGATCCATTCCGCATGCGATTACGGAGTCCGCCAAAATCGACGGAGCAGGCGACTTTACGATTTTCCTCAGGCTGATCCTGCCCATGACGACGCCGGCCTTAGCGACAATCGGATTGTTCATCGCATTGGGCTATTGGAACGAATGGTACAATTCCATGCTGTTCCTATCACCGGATATGAAGTACCGTCCGCTCCAGCTGTTCTTGTACAACGTCGTGACAAGCGCCGATTTCATCCGCAATTCGTCCGCCGCGTCCAATGTGCAGCTTCGCGACATGCCGCTCGAATCCATGAAGATGGCAACTGCTGTCGTGGCAACGGGACCTGTTATTCTGTTCTACCCGTTCGTGCAGCGGTATTTCATCAAGGGTATTACGGTTGGCGCTGTAAAAGGCTGATGTGCCGCGGGCCGCAATCCGGCCACTTCACATAACGGGCGATGCCCGACTTATGAACATAAAGGGGAGAAGTGCGATGTCCAGCGTAAAGAAGGTTTCCGCTCTGTTGATTGCGATGATGATGATCTTCACTCTTGCAGCATGCTCAGGCAATAATGGCGAGAACAAAGAAGGCGGCAAGAACGAGGGAACTGGCAACAAGGGCAGCACGAATACAACGGATGGCACCAAAGGAGCGGATACCTCGAAGTTCGTCAAAGTCAGCTACGTTGTTCTCGGCGACAAGCCGAAAAACGGACAGTTCGAGAAGGTACTGGCTGAAGTAAATAAAAAAATGAAGGAAAAGATCAATGCGGAGCTCGAGTGGAAATGGGTCGAGTGGGCGGATTGGCAGACAAAATACAATCTGCTGCTCGCGTCCGGCGAAGCAATCGATCTGATCACAATCGGCACGGACTGGCTGGATACATGGGGCAACGCACAGCGCGGAGCATTCATGAACCTCGATGACCTGCTGCCGGAATATGCGCCACAGACGTGGAACTCTGTTCCGGAGGAGGACTGGGCGGAGAGCAAATACAATGGCAATATCGTATTGATACCGGAAAATGAATATACACAGTGGGTTAACCATGGATTCTTCTACCGCGGAGATTGGGCGAAGGAAGCAGGCATTGCTGATCCAATCAAGGATTGGGAAGGCATCGGCCAATATCTTCAATTCGTGAAGGATAACAAAGAAGGCGTTGTACCTTGGGATGCTGTTGCGTCCACGTCTACTTTTGGCGGTTATGCAGCATCCTACACGGATCAGTTGGAGCTTCCAATCTCAACAGGTTACTTGCCGGTGTTCACGACCAAGTCCTTCGACGAGAAGTTTACGGTCGTAAGCCCCGTATTCGAGGACACGTTCCTGAACTTCGCGACATTAATGAAGGATTGGGCGGATAAAGGCTACTGGCGCGAGGATGTATTGAATAACAAAAACGACAATCGCTCCGCACTGCGTGCAGGCTTGTCGGGTCTCGACCAGCATCATACGCAAACGTTTGGCGGTTTGCGCGTACAGATGGATAAGGATCAGCCAGGCTCTGAGCTGCAAATGTTCCCGTTTGCCCGCACAGGAGGCAACAATCTCACGGAGCTGTCGATCACGCATGGCGGAACCTCGGTTGGGGCGCATAGCAAAAACCCTGAGCGTGCGCTTATGGCCTATGACTTGATCCGCAATGACGAGGAAATTTACCATCTGATCAACTACGGCTTGGAAGGCGTTCAGTATGAGGTGAAGGACGGCAAGCGCGTTCAGCCAGAAGGCTACGATGAGGCAAAGGATGCGTTCTATGCAGACTTCTGGGGCGGTCGTGTCGACAAATTCGAGATTCCGAGCGTAACGACTTGGGATCAGCTTGAAGAAACGATGTACGCCGAATACGATAAAATCAAAAAGCCTTACCCTTATGGCCAGTTTGTATTTGACAAAACACCGGTTGAGGCTGAGCTGACGGCAATCACGCAGGTATCGGGCGAAATGGGCCCAGCGATCACGTACGGAAAAGCAGGCGATCCGGCGCAAGCGGTTGAACAATTCCGCAGCAAGCTGAAAACAGCCGGCTATGACAAGGTGCTTGCCGAGCTGCAGCGCCAAATGGATGCTTACAAGAAGCTGATTGAAGGATAATTCAGCAGAGCATTAAGATGTAAGAGGATGCTTCATGCAGAGCAGTGTAAAAAGTGTAAGAGCTTGCTTCATGCAGAGCAGTGTAAAAAGTGTAAGAGGATGCTTCATGCAGAGCTGCGTAAAAAGTGTAAGAGGATGCTTCATGCAGAGCTGCGTAAAAAGTGTAAGAGGTTGCTTCAAGCACAGCCGTGCACAAAGCGTAAGAGGATGCGTCATGCACAGCTGTGCATGACACCTCTTGCGCTATTTTTTTGCGCTGCTTGCTGGCGGCTTTATATTGGTCAATTATAATCAAGTGGCACCCCCTTGTTGGCTAATTTAAGTAAAGTAGCGCTTTCATCTCTAATGTTACAATGAGTATATGTTACTTAATTGTTTTGCTAATAGATGAAGAAGGCGGCGAAGGCATGAACCTATCGAATATCGCAGTGCAGCTGTATACGTTGCGTGATTATTGCAAGACGGAAGCAGATTTGGAGCAGTCTCTCAAAAAAATAGCAGATATCGGTTATCAAGCGGTTCAAGTATCGGGGATTGGCCCCATTGCGCCAGAGAAGGTGAAAGAGCTTGCTGACGCTGCGGGCCTTCGCATCTGCGCGACGCATGTCGGACTTGATTCCCTGCTTCATGATTTTGACAATACCGTTCAGAAGCACAAGCTGTGGAACTGCAAGTACGTAGGGCTTGGCAGCTTGCCTGATGAGAACCGGACGAGTGCGGAAGGCTATTCCAGCTTCGCCAAGACGGCTACAGAAATCGGTCGTAAGCTGCAAGAGCATGACCTGCAATTTATTTATCATAACCATCAATTTGAATATCAGAAATTCGAAGGCAGAACGGGCATGGACATTTTGCAGCAGGAGACGGATTCAACAGCCGTAGGCTTTGAGCTGGATACGTATTGGGTACATGTCGGCGGGGTGAATCCAGTTGATGCTATTCATCAGGTAAAGGGACGCATGGGCGTCGTTCATCTCAAGGATCTGGAAATCGTAGATTACCAGCAAGTATTCGCGGAGATCGGAGAGGGCAACCTGAATTTCAAAGCGATTATTGAGGCATGCAGAGAAATCGGCGTGGAATGGTACGTCGTGGAGCAGGATGTTTGCAGACGCGATCCATTCGAAAGCTTGGCGATCAGCTTCCGCAATTTGCAGAAGTTTTTGTAAACGAAACGAAGGCAATGAGAAAATGGGCTCAGCACGCAAAAATCAGAAGCAGCTATATAATATGAACGAAGCATGAGTATGCCTTTATAGCTGCGTGACCAAAGCCATTCTTCCAATCGCGGTTGCAGCCAAATGGTTTGGGTTAGTTAACTTCATATAGGGTTGCCATTTGGTCTGCAAAAGCGAGCATTCCATTTCTCCAGAACGACTTTTTTCTCTCCACCTGCGCTCGCTCTATCGGACTAGGCTACGCTGCACTTTGTACAACATAATCGACAATACTTGCCCAACTCGACTCGTACACTGCAGTTTGTGCAATGGATTTCCAATTATAGAGTGATATTCACCGGTTTGGAGCTCAATCTACTGCAGTATTACAATGTAGCCATCCGAAACAGCGCTCATGTAAGGTTTCTGTTGTATGAAGTGCAGTCTAGGCTGCTTTTCCTTAAACGAGCCGGAACTTTCAGTACATGATAAAGCGAGTTGCGGAAGGAAATCAAAGAATTTGACTGCACTGCGACCCTTCAGAATGATCTACTCGCGCAGCGCCCAAAGCGCAAATTTCTAGTTCAACTTATATAGTTTGATTTCATAAAACAGTTTAACAATTTGTTCATGAATTTCCGTTGGTGCAAAACCAGTCTTTGTACTACCCGAAAACTTCGACTTTTCGTTAAAAGTAAACGATAACGATTCACATTTAGCATGTGGAGTTACAACTATTTTATTATTGCCAATCTCATCAATGCTCCAGTTATTTTCATTAGAATATATCTTCACTTGGTCTGGTTTTTTGAAAACGCTTTCAGATGAAGATGCAGTACCCTCATAATGAATCGATATTCCCACATTAGAACCTCCGAACCAGCCGCTTTTTTCCAATAATAACATATCAACATTGGAAGTATCCTGCCAATTAGCGTAATGAAGCAGCCGATCATTGTGGTCAGCTGCTTTCGTGTTTTTGTTGCTATCTTTTCCAGTTTGCTTAATCACCCTACATGTGTTGTTGAGTTTCATCCGCTCTTCGAACGATAAATGGCTTCATAAAGTCATAAAACGCGGGCAGATATGCCTTGCCTCCTTCGCAAAGGACATACCCATCTCCACCAACTCCCACCGTAAACGTAAAATGTTCATCTGATTTCGTCGTTAAGGTTACTTGAAATGGGCCTCCTTTTGGAAAAGGGCCAAGATAAGGTTTTACATCTTCTTTTCTTGCTTTTCTTAAGATTGTGATAAGTGTATCAATCTCATGAGTTGTAAGCATCCAGCGAAATCTAGGACCCCATTTTACATACGCTGTTTCGACTTCGTTTGCAGTCAATCTAAATACCCGCATTTCAGAATTAGTAGGAAATACGTTAGATGAATCAGCGACAGCAGTTGATGTGCAAAATAATTGGCAGATAACTAACAGCACGAATAATTTTATTTTCATAAGTACACCTCGTCGTTTTTAGGTGATAATTCCCTAAAGGAAATGGTATTCCTAGTATGCTGCTCGTTAGTCTAATTATCACGTCAGCCTTATTCTTTATTTCTGCTGACAGGAGCGCAGATCTGATTTATTCTTGTCTAGGCATGAGGATGATATTATTGGAAAAAGGAGATTGACAAAGAAGCTGAAATCATATATCTTTAATTTAAGATAACTCAATTAAAGGTATTCGTGCGCACCGAAAAAGCTTGTAAGAGATTCCTTAAGCTGGCGCAATCGATGAGGGAGGCCGACAAGGAATGGAAGAAAAAAAGGTTACGTGGCTGGAGCTGTTTTATGACTTATTGTTTGTCGCTGCCATATCTAAAGCTACGCATGTGCTGCTCCATGTGGAACATGGCACCATCTCACTGGAGCATCTCTCCAAATTCATTCTTATATTCATACCGATCTGGTGGGCTTGGGTAGGGCAGACGGTTTATAACAATCGATTTGGGCGGGACCTTGCTTCACACCGCATCTTTATGATTCTACAGCTGTTTTTTGTTTTAATTATGACGGCCAGCCTGAATGTGGATTTTGATTCCAACTATATTCCGTTTTTTATAGGATATATAGGCTCCAGGGCATTGACCGCGATCCAATATATGATTACTCAAAAGGTTGAAGTGTCCAACAGGCAGGAAACGGCTCGGTTTTTCGGCAAATATTTCTGGCTCGGCATCATCATCTCTGCTTTTTCACTCTTTTTTGATTCATGGATAAGATACGCCATTCTATATGCCGGCATCGCCATTGATATTCTCGTTCCTCTTATTGGCCGCAAGCATTTGGTGAAAACGCCGGTACACACCGCGCACTTATTAGAGAGATTCGCGCTCTTTACTTTAATCCTGCTTGGGGAATCGGTCATAAGCATGCTTGCCGTATTGCAGTCCGATAAGCTTACAGGCTCTTCTATTCTATATGCTGCAATGGCTTTCGTTTTGGTCATAGGCATATGGTGGCAGTATTTCGAGAACGTGGAGAAAAATGTGGATAAAGCGAAGCGGACTGCAGGCCAGACGATTATGTATGGACATTTGTTCATTTATTTGTCGCTGAGCATGATTGCTGCTTCCATCCAGCTCTTATATCTGAACCAGCTTGATTACCGGTTCATGGTCGGGTTTATATTCGCATCGGTGCTGTTGTACCTGTGGTCGGTCATGTTTGTTCTTTACGCCTACCGCTACAAGCATTTAAAACCAAAGCTAAGCATCATTATCGGGCTCACTGTGCTGCTAGGCGTCTTGTATGCTTTAAATATGAGCATAACCGTTGCTCCTCCCGTTATTTTGGCAGAAATCATGGTATTCTTCCTCGTATTTGCCAAAGTGACCCATCGGTAAGAGGCTGAATGAATACTATTATCGGAAGCGATACGATGTAAAAACGTTTATACTTTTGATAGACTTACCACAATATGAAGCGGGGGATACATGAATGAAAATAGGTGTGATTTGCGACGATTATTGGCATCCGGGCAAGCTTGTCACGGAAGGCTTGGAGCTCCTTAGCGAGCAGGGGTATACCTTTCATTACATTCAGCATGCGTCGGAGTGGTCAAGGGAGTGGATGAATGAGCATGATGCCGTTGTGCTTGCCAAGTCAAACCAAGTATCGGATGTCGATGAAACGCCATGGCTGACTCCGGATATTCAGCAGCAGTTCCAAAGCTACGTGGAGGAAGGCAAAGGGCTGCTCGTGCTTCACGCGGGAGCGGTTGGCTACCGTGCCGAGCCGCTATTCTACGAGCTTGTTGGCGGTGTGTTCGAGCATCACCCGAAGGCATGCCCGGTGACGATTGCCAGTACGAATAAAGAGTTAGGAATTGCAATCGCGCAAGGAGCCTATACGATACATGATGAGCATTATTTTATGGAAGTGATCGACGAGCGTATTCAAGTATTCATGCAATCGGTGTCGGTGCATGGCACGCAGCCGGCCGGTTGGGTTAGGGAGCAAGGAAAAGGCCGGGTATGCGTGCTGACGCCTGGGCATTTCCTTCCTGTCTTGCAGCATCCTGACTATCAAGCAACCATTAAAAATGCGATTAATTGGGTAAGCGCTGCTCGCAGCTAGGCAGGAGAAATGTACTGGAACGAATGAATCGAATAGCGGGCCAAGCTCACAAATGAATTCGCTTTCTCGTAGTGATGACCTGTATAATTAGGAATAGCAATACATTTCATTATTTTATTCAGAGGAGTGAATGGATTAATGTCTCTACAAACGATTAAATGGGGAATTCTCGGTCCAGGCTGGATTTCATCTAAGTTTGCAGCCGATTTGGCATTCGCAGCTGGTGCAGAGCTAGTTGCCGTTGGCGGAAGAAACTTGGAGAAGTCGGAGAAATTCGCCAAGCAATTCAATATTCCGCGTGCATATGGGAGCGTAGACGAGCTGGCCCAAGACGCTGAGGTTGATATTGTATATGTAGGAACGCTTCATCCGATACATAAAGAAAACGTGCTTGAGCTGCTTCGCGCAGGTAAAGCCGTTGTTTGCGAGAAGCCGTTTACGATGAACGCCGCTGAAGCAAAGGAAATCATCGAACTAGCCAGAGATAAAAAAGTGTTCCTCATGGAAGCGATGTGGACGCGGTTTCTTCCGCCGATCCRTAAAGTGATGGAATGGATCGCTGCGGACAAAATCGGCGAGGTTCGTCTGGTGAAAGCGGATTTCGGCTTTGATATCGGCTGGGCTCCGGAGAGTCGTTTGCTTGATCCTGCGCTAGGCGGCGGCGCGCTTCTGGATGCCGGTATTTACCCGGTATCCTTCGCATCGTTAATTTATGGCGAAGCGCCAGCCAAAATCATGAGCAGTGCCCGCATAGGCGCAACGGGAGTGGACGAGCAGTTCTCGCTGTTGTTCGAATATGAGGGCGGTCGCACCGCTGCGCTGAATGGGGCTGTTCAGCTAGGCATGGTCAGTGACGCTTACATTTACGGAACGAAGGGACACATCCATGTACCGAATTTCCTATTCGGGAAGTCGGCAAGCCTTCATGCGAAGGGCGCAGAAGCTGAATCGTTTGTCGACAACCGTCAAGCAGAGGGTTACGCATTCGAAGCGGAAGAGGCAATGAATGCGCTCCGCGAAGGCAGGCTCGAGAGCTCGATTATCCCGTTAGACGAGACTTTGACTATCATGAGTACACTCGATGAGATTAGAAAGCAATGGGGACTTCGTTACCCGGCTGATGCATAAGCGCTGCTACGCAGCCTTAATGGCCAAGTGCGAGACTCTTAAGCGATATTCTTAGGGCAAAAATAAAAGGAGCGGCTCCCTAGTGATCATCTTGGGGGCGCTCCTTTTGTATTGTATAGAGAATAGCTGGCTTGCGTTACGCTTTGACAGCTTTCAGCCATGCATGCGCGATGAGCGCGGCACCAGCCGGTGACGGATGAACGCCGTCCGGCGTCCAATAAGCTGGGCCTGTCTGGGTTGCGGCTTGAGCGAATAATCCATCGAGAGGAACGTACAGCGCCTTGAATTCTACAGCTAGCTCGCGAACCGCTTGAATCTTCGGATCCAAATCCTCGCGCCATTGCTTCTGGCTGTCATTGACAGGCAGCACGAAAGGTTCAATGAGGATGAGATTAGCATGTAACTGCTCCTTCGCTGAATGAAGCAGACGGCGGTAAGTCACGTAATATTCTTCCGTGCTAAGCGGATTGTTGCTGTCATAGCGGCGCCAAGTGTCATTGATCCCTACGTATACGGACAACCAGGTCGGATTTAGTGAAAGACAGTCCTCTTCCCATCTGCGCTCCAAATCTACGACGCGGTCTCCAGATACGCCCCTGTTCAGAAATGCAGCCTGTTTCTCAGGATATTTGCTTTGGAACAATGCGGTGACAAGATTAGCATAGCCAGATCCGAGGTTAGCGCTGTCGCTGCGGTTTCGTCCGGCATCGGTGATGCTGTCTCCTTGAAATAATACGACTGCGTTCTGTTCAATTACTGTCATTCTAAACCCTCCAATAGTTTGTAATGATGGTTATGATAGGTTGTCATATATATCCATGGAGTATTATTTCTGCAAGCGCCATCATTGTATCTGCTGTTTTATCATACATACGGTTGACACCGAAGGTCAATACCATTCGCGAGTATCCATTCTCGTAAAATAGGAAACAATTGTTACGGAAGTTTCTATTTATATTTGTCGTAATTTCCTATTTAATAGAAGGAGGGGAAACAAAGGATTTTAAGGACATGCAATCTATTAGTGGAATATTCTGAAAATTAAGAAATATAATATAAGCATACGATTTGCTAGATTATCTTAACTTTTCTTCATAATTTACTCAGGAAAGTTTAATGTTCGTGTTCTATAATCGAATTAAGGGAGTGATGGGAATGACCTCTTCTTACTTCAACGAATGGCTAGATGAATACAATGATTATATGAGACTGTACATGTTTTTTGGCGATGAGTGCTACCTAGAGCATGCGCGGGAGACATTGGCGAGCTTAAAAGCCATTATCGTTCGCGCGGAGCGTCATCAAGACATCGTATGTAAAATAATGAGCAATACGGTTCATGCTTATTGAGAATGACGCAATGGAGCAAACCAACCACGAAAATCCTAAAGCTTATGCATGCTAATGAAGACTAGCATACGTAGGCTTTAGGATTTTTTTATTGTATGAAATTCATGTTTATGGGCTCGCATAAGAATCTAAGCGCTCAATTAATGGTATACTGATTAGTAATGATAACGAGGAGCAAGATTCGGAAAGATGCTTTAGCTGCATTTTAAGAAGTTTAACTCGGCATAGTAGACATGATGGAGTGATGATATGAGCGGTGCAAAGGGTAAAGGCGGGACAGGCAGAGGAACGGATAAAAAGGGCTGGAACCGCTGGCAAGCAGGGGAAAAGAAGAAATTAGCGAAAAAGGTGTTTGGCAGAAACAAAAACGGGAAGAGCGCTGAAGGCGAGAATGGCAAGCCAGACGCTGCCGGGACGCCGAATGCCAAGAGCGCTAACATGACCAAAGGCAGTACAGCTTTTAAAGGCGGAACTTCGGTTAAAAGCAAGAATACATCGAAATAGTTCGCGTTTAGAATCGCCTGCAAAAGGATAGGCCGCGGTTTGCCGGAAGGTGAAGCCTGCGGTCTTTTTATTGTTTTTTTATAGAAACGCAAGGCAGACACTTCCATTTTTTTTGATTTCAATTAGAATGAGGGTAACGCTTTCAATCGGAAAGCAGCTATTATAAACAGCTCAACATTATAGGAGGTATTTGTAATGCCGTGTATCGACATGTCGTTGGATCAATTAATAAGCTATGAGGGCGTGAGTCCGCGTCCTGATGATTTTGATGCGTACTGGGATAGGGCCATTGCGGAGATGAAGGCGGTGGATCCGCAAATCGAGCTTGTCCCAAGCAGCTTCCAGGTTCCATACGCGGACTGCTTTGATTTGTATTTCACAGGCGTACGCGGCGCGCGTATCCATGCCAAATACATAAAGCCCAAAAACGTGTCGGAGCCGCATCCCGCGATTGTGCAGTTCCACGGCTATAGCGGCCATTCCGGCTCTTGGCATGATAAGCTCGGTTATGCGGCGCTCGGCTACTCCTTCTTCTCCCTCGATTGCCGCGGGCAAGGCGGGTACTCGGAGGACACAGGAGGCGTTAAGGGAACTACGCTCAACGGGCATATTATTCGAGGCTTGAACGATCATCCTGACGAGCTGCTGTTCCGCCATATCTTCCTGGATACTGCGCAGCTTGCAGGGATTGCGATAAATAGCGCTGAGGTTGATCCGGAGCGGGTATATGCAATGGGAGGTTCTCAAGGCGGCGCATTAACGATCGCCTGCGCGGCGCTTGAGCCGAGAATCAAGAAGCTTGCACCTGTTTTCCCATTCTTAAGCGATTATAAACGGGTATGGCAAATGGATTTGGCTAAGGATGCTTATGCGGAGCTGCGCACCTTCTTCCGCCACTTTGACCCGCAGCATAAACGGGAGGAAGAAATTTTCACGAAGCTTGGCTACATCGACATCCAGTTTCTAGCCTCGCGCATCCGCGGCGAAGTATTGTTCGGCGTAGGCTTAATGGATACGATCTGCCCTCCGTCAACGCAGTTTGCCGTATATAACAAAATAACGGCGCAAAAAAATCTGGAAATATATCCAGACTTCGGGCATGAAGACCTGCCTGGTTTCTCGGATATGACGATGCAATTTTTCCTGCAAGATTAGACATAATATGAAGACTCGATAAGCAGAGCAGTTTATAGAAGGGCGATCGTGCAGAGCAATAGGCTGCATGATCGCCTTTTTTTCATTTCATTCTAAAGGGAGTTTGAGTTTTTTGGCGAAATGTTGTAGGCAAAAGGTCTCTGATTTCGAACCGAATCTAACTCGTTATTGGGTCTGAAACACTATGAAATCTCTCATATTTGATTGTCCTGTCGATAGTAAAGCACTATAATAGTCATATTGCATGGATAATTTTGTGAAAAAACATTACCTGCCAAATTAACTCGCAAAGTGGTGACTAACGCTGGCGCTTACCCGTTACAAAAATAATCGGTCATGGAATCGATGGGTGCTATCCTTCTACTGGGTTCTTTCTGCTCTCGTTCTGATATTAGCCGAAAGCATTCATCTCATTTCAGGGGGATTAGAAGAATGGTCCAGGAGCTATATCTTTCCTCCCAAATATTTCATGACGGCAGCGTTTTTAATTAGCGCTTTGTTCATAGCAGAAGTTTTCATTCGTTATTTGAAATCTTATTTTGATTATGTTCTTATTATAATCGGCTACGTGTTCGCCATGGTCATCATGCTCGGGTTTGGCAAAAATGTTGACGGTCTTTATGTGAGCCTGGATATCCCTATTATCGTTTCATTGTTTTATCTTAGCAGGCGGCGGCTGTGGTTCTCTGTACTGCTCACGCTGGGCAGTCTCTTTATATTTTTGATGGTCAGCGATTCCATACGGGCACAGATTAATCATTATGATTTGATTGCACTGCTTGGGATGATTATCGGGACAGGCATGATTGGCTATGGCATCTTGAAAAGAGGGACAGAGCTTCGGCAATCGCTAGAGAGGGCGGTAAGCTCGGAGATAGAAGCCTTCATTGACTCGGTCTCCACACAAAGCGCGTCCAAGTATGATCATCTAACGGGCTTGTATAACCATATTACCTATCAAGAATATTTAACCGCGCTCACCGAGCAGCATGCGACGTATGACATGCCGCTCCAGCTTGCTGCGCTGGATATCGACAATTTCAAAAGCATTAACGATAGATTTGGCCATCATGTCGGAGACACGATTCTTCAAGAAACCGCCTTACTGCTAAAGTCGTCGATTTCAAGCGAGGACATAGCTGCAAGGTACGGAGGGGAGGAATTTGTTCTGCTCCTGACTGGCAAGACGATGGAGGAAAGCAGCGATTTGCTTGAGCGAATTCGGGAGCGCCTCGCTTCAACCGACTTTCCCCAGCTTGCGGGCCAGCGCGTGACAATCAGCATCGGGTTAGCTGAGTATAGCAAGGAACTTGGGAAAAGCGCCTTGTTTAAGCTGGCGGACGGTTATTTATACGATGCGAAACGCGCTGGGAAAAATCGTGTCGTCTCGCCGCTTCAAAAGGGGGATCGAGCGGATGAGAAAATTATTTACTGCTCCTAAGCATTTATCGAATTGGAATAATATGATGCGGCTCTCCTATTGGGCAATGAGCCTCCTCTCCATAGCAGCCGTAATGATGACTTGGGTGTTTGTGGCTAACGATAATCCGGAGAGATTGCCTGCTTTCTTGGAGAAGCAGGTATTGATCAGAAACAGCTTAGTGTTTGGAACGTTGATTGTAGCAGAAGTGATTTACCGTCTAAAAAGCAGTCTGCAGGATTATATTATTATTTTTTTGGGCTCCTGCTTTGCCGCCATTACGCTTGCTTTATCCTCACCGCAAGTGACGGGCGTACAAATCGTAATGATTCTGCCCATATTGGTTTCGATTCTGCACTTTAATTATGGAAAAGTTTTATTCGCTTGCTGGATTACGATGATTACCTATTTATTCGTTATGACAGTCGTTCCTGTTTACCGCTATGATTTCCCTCTTTCGCAGAAGGCTGTGGGCTTCTCTTTTCTTATTATCGTTACCCTTGCCGCGCTTGGCATTGTCAATCGAGGACTGCAAATGATGAGGGAAGAGAAGGCCGCTCTGCGCAGCGAGAAAAAGCATCGGCTGCAGCAGCAGGCTGCCCACGAAGCGTCAAGCTTGGATGCGTTGACTGGTCTGGAGAATCATAAAACGTTTCAAGAACGAATGCGCGCAGCGGTCGAAGAGGGAGAGAACCGGCCGATTCATCTTGCTGTTGTCGATATTGATAACTTCAAGCTAGTCAATGATACATACGGTCATGCGGTAGGAGATACCGTGTTGCGTAAAGTAGGGAAGCTGCTCCGCGATTGCTCACAGGATGGCATCATCCCGTCACGCTATGGCGGCGAGGAATTTACCATTATTTTTACAAGAATGAATGGAAAAGCGGTTGCTGAATGGCTGGAGCGAATTCGGATAGAAACAGAGCGTCTGCGATTCGAAGAAATGGATGATCACCATGTAACGATTAGTATCGGCTTCCATCAGCTGCAAGCGGGGGAGACGCGCGATGTGCTGTTCCAACAGGCAGACAAAGCGCTATATTCGGCTAAACGCAGCGGTAAGAATAGGATTATGTGGTGATGCAGCATCTGATAAGTGCTATTCATACAAAGCGAGGTGGCAACATGATATGAGCGACTATCAACCTATACTGCTTTTGCTGTTATTTATCGTGCCTGTCATCTATTTAATTGACACTTCACTTGTAATCATTAGACGCAATGCTAAACATATGGAGAATCGGCTTGCTTCGCTAACTACGGCTTCGCTTGCGGTTATGATTTTTTTTCAATATGTGCTGCAGCTGCTTCCTGAGGCGTATACGCTGAATCTTGCGGCATATATCATCTATCCGGTTTCCATTGCTGCTGCTGGCTGTGGTCTGCTGTTTCATCTAGCTGCCGCGAAAGCCTACCACCGAATATCGCATGCAAATCGTATCCTCATTTCTGCTGTGCCTCTTGTATTATATATGGTTATGATCGTGGTAAAAGGAAAGGGATTTTTCTTTCTAGGCGTGAAATCCGAGGAGCTGTGGAAGCAGGCTTTGTTTGCTCCAGCCATGTATATCATATTCGGATTGATGGTTTTAATCTCTATTTTGAATATTGTCATTTGCCTAACTGCAAGGACTCGAGCGGCAAGCATCGTCGAGCGCCAGAGATGGATTGTGCTTTTTAAGGCGAATTTGTATTATCAACTGGCGACCATTCTGGTTTCGGTAACGGTCGTCTCGCTTGCTCCTTATTTCTATATTCCCGATTCAGTTGTGTTTTTATCTACGATCATCTGGTGCATATCGCTGCGAATTTATATGAAATATGATATATTGCCGTCTGCCAAAAAGAAGTATGAGCTGCTCTATCAATTTTCACCTACCGCGATTATGATGCTCGACAAACATATGATCATTAAGGAAGCGAACCCCGGTGCACTGTCGGTGCTAGGCTATAAGAGAGAAAATGAAGTGCAGAATCTCTCTTTAGCTACGTTTATTGATGGGAGCGAGAGGGCAAGCCTTGTAGAGGAATATCAGGCATTACTGCCCAAAGGGGCGTGGCGCAACCGTGAGATTACCATCGTAGACCGGACAGGGATGCAACGGGTCATTCTGATGGATACCGAATTGATGGCTGAAGGCGAACAGCTATTCGTGCTTGCCGTTATTCGGGATATTACGCAGCAGAAAGAAGAGGCATCCCTCGCTCATTTCATGGCGCATCACGACATGCTGACCAAGCTCCCGAACCGCTATCACTTCAATAGAGAGCTCGAGGCTTCTTTGGAAGCAGTGAAAACCTCCAGGGCTTTGCTGGGCGTCATGCTCGTTGATTTGGACCGCTTTAAGCTCATTAACGATACACTGGGCCACCAATACGGGGATGAAGCATTAAATGAAGTTGCGAAGCGGCTGCACAACAGCGTAGATAAACGGCATCTGCTCGCCCGACTCGGCGGCGACGAGTTTATTATATTAATCCGGGGAGCGGACGAATACGACGAAATCGTGTCGCTGGCCGAGAATATCCATCAAGTGTTCCAGCTGCCCATTTCGCTTCAAGGCCAAGACTTTTATTTGGGCGGGAGCATCGGAATCAGCGTCCATCCATTTGACGATGACAGCTCTGACGGCCTCATTAAACGAGCGGATATTGCGATGTATAACGCGAAGCATAGCGGAGGCAATCAGTATCGCTTGTACACAAACGAAATGATCGCGCTCGTACAGCGGGATGTCAGGCTGGAGAAGCATCTGCGCAAGGCGCTTAAGCGCAAGGAGTTCGTATTGTACTACCAGCCTCAGGTTGAACTGGAGACGGGGAAGCTGATCGGGGCGGAGGCGCTTATTCGCTGGCATTCTGCTGAGCTTGGCATCGTGCATCCTGGAGAATTCATTACGCTTGCGGAACAGACCGGATTAATTAACGAGATCGGCCAATGGGTCATCGCGGAGGCATGCCAGCAAGGAAGACTATGGCAAGAGCAGGGCTGGGATGATTTCATGCTGTCGGTCAATGTCTCCTCCCGGCAATTCATGCAGCCCGATTTCGTCAACAAGGTACAGGATATCTTGCGCTCAAGCAGGCTGGTGCCCGATCGCTTATGCTTGGAAATAACGGAGAGCATGGTCGTCAACAACCTGAACGTAGCGAGAAAAATGCTGGATGAGCTCGTTGCGCTAGGAATTCATATTGCCATAGACGATTTCGGTACAGGTTATTCTTCACTGAGCGTAATTAGGCAGCTGCCCATAGCTATTATTAAGATCGATCGGTCTTTTATTACCGATATGGATGCCTATCAGGGAGGATTGTCAATCGTGAAGACGATCGTGTCCATGGGACATGATCTTCAGAAGCAGGTCGTTGCCGAGGGGGTCGAAACAAAGGAACAGCGGGATCGCCTTAGACAGCTGGGCTGCGATAAGGCGCAAGGTTTCTTCTATCACAAGCCGCTTCCATTAGCCGAATTCAACAAATTGATTGCGGCGAAGTAGCGTTTCATAGGGAGAGATGCTGCCGAGGAAAAGTATTCCATTATAATTAAAAAAGAACCTTCAACACGCGAATTGAACTGTGACCCGGATTGTAGACGATTAAAACAAAGAGCCCTAGGCTCAGCTAGCAAGTAGGTGACCTCTGAATTCATCGGGGGTCATCTTTTTTAATGTCCACTGGTATCTTTCTGAGTTGTAAAAGCTGATGTACTCCCTGACTCGAACCCGTACTTCCTCAATCGTTTGGCAATCGATAAAATCAACCTCGTCTTTCATATGACCGAAGAATGACTCCATAGGGGCATTGTCCCAGCAGTTGCCTCTGCGCGACATCGATTGTTTAAAACCTGCCTCAGCTATAAAGTGACGAGTTTTAGGATGTGTATAATGCATCCCTTGATCGGAGTGTATAATGGCCTCCGGATGGATATTTCCATCTAAGCGTTCTAAAAGGCGTTGTAGTGTTCGCTCAACAATAGGTAGTTCAAGTGTGGCTGCCACGCAGTCGGCAAGGATCTGTCTGGTGGCTCCGTCCTTCACACAGGAAAGGTATGCCCATTGACCGCCTCCATAGCGTAAATAAGTGATGTCTGTGAGAAATACTTTCTCGGGCTCACCTTGATTAAACTGGCGCTCTAGCAGGTTAGGGCAAGTCTGGTGCTCGTGAGTTGCCTTGGCCATCTTCCGGTATGGGTTAGCCTGCCGTATGACTGCGACAAGGCCTGCTTTGCGCATGAGACGTCGAATTTTCTTGTGATTCATAATGACATAGCTTATTTGCTCAAGGCGCATTTTTATGACCAGCGCTCCGGCTTTGCCGTTTAGCGCCTCAAAGTGGTGTCTGATCAGAACAATGTCCTCTTCGTCAGTTGCTGCCCGAACTTGGCGTTGATCCTCGGTCGCAAGCCATTTGTAGTAACCGCTCGGGCTCACATCCACAAGCTCACACAGATAACGCGTCATGCGTTTTAGGTCATAGGCCCGAATGGTACGGTTGATGATCTCAAAGCGCTCAGCGGCCGTTAGCGCTTTATCTTCTGCCGCTCGAGCGCCTCGACCTTTTTTAGCAAGTCCACCTGCGCCTCAAGCAGTTTGATCTTGGCCTGAGCTCGCTTTAATTCTTCTTCCACCGACAACTCACCAGCCGGCTTTCGTCCTGTACTGTTCTTACCGCGTCGTTCAGTAGCCAATCCTTCTTCGCCGTACAGATCGTTTATTTCGCGCCAACGCTTTAAGCTTTTTTTCGGCTTTTGATGTCCGATGACATCGAGGTCAAAGCCTGCACGAATAAAGATCTCGGAAGGCAATTGCCCCGCCCTGTAGGCTTTAAGAGCCTCCAATTTAAACGCAGACGTGTACGTGATGGCTGACTCCGACGCTCTTAGTACGTTAGGGTTCGCCTCCAAATTTTTTATCTGCTCCTCCGTAAATACGATTCGTTTCAGCTTTCCCATGACCTCACTCCTCACTCCTCATTCCCATTATCTCGATTAAAACACAAATGACCCATAAGAGGGTCACTTTTTTCAAAGTGTCCTTCTTATGGGTCACAGTTCAGAATAAGCGAAGTTGAAGGTTTTTTTGCATTCTTCTATTGCGTGCAAAGCGGGAGCTGCAAGTTTCGAGAACGGCCTTTGGGACAGTCATATGTTATAACATTTCCGTATCAATAATACGCCAGTGATGCTTCAATGTGGATTCCAAGGCCTCTTTGTCATTTGATCGGAACAGCTCTAAAATTTTGCGATGCTCCGCATTTACTTCCTGGAGAACGTCAGCAAGCTTCTGTTTGTCTTCACTTGCGTAAGATTGGCGAATGAAGCTGTTTTTCAAAGAGTTTAGCGTTTCGATTAGCACGGGATTATCGCATTTCTTTATGTAAATGTCATGGAAGTTGTATTGGTCCATATAATAATCTAAGAAATGCTGCCGGCTAATATCCAGGTCGATCTTATCGACGATACTCTCCATCGCTCTCATATCCGAATCACTCAGCTGCTCGATGCACAACGTAGCTGCAAGCGCATCCAATACGCCGATAATACGAGAGAAATCTAGCTTTTTCTTGGGATCAAAGGCTTTGACGGTAAAGCCCCGTCTTGGCAAATAGTCCAGAAGATTGTCGGAGGATAGCTGGAACAAAGCCTCGCGCGTTGGCGTACGGCTAATATCCAGCTTTTTGCAAATCTCCGCTTCATTTACTTTTTGATTGGGGAGCAGTGTGCCATCTTGTATTTTTTGTGCAATATATTCGTAAACATGGTCCTTTAAGGATTGATATTTAGGCGCTTGCATGCGGAGACCTCTTTTCTACCTTTAACGGGTAAAGGTAATTACATTTGTGATTTATATGGTGATGTCGCAATTAAATAGTCATGTAAAGTCCGGCATCCGTTGTTTTTACTATTTTAACACCTGATCATAACGTTATACAAGCAAATGTACGCTACTATACATGTTAGGAAATATGACCTTAAAATGAAACGAACAGCATGTTTATAAAAAAACATTGTACATAGCAAATACCGATGTTATAATTACTGACATCAGTTATGTATATTGTATACAGATTTAACTCCGAGCTTGTTCGGGGGATTTCAAACTAAACGAGATATAGAAATGGGAGAGATGGAAATGAAGAAAAAGTTATCGCTGCTACTTATTACGGTTATGGTTGTCCTGACGGCATGTGGTCAAAACAAAGACGCAAACTCACCTTCGGCTACGGCTAATAATGCTGCAAGTGAACCGCCGGCCGCGGAGAAAACGACTCTTATTCTAGGCACAAGCGCAGATTATGCCCCATTTGAATTCCACAAAACGATTGACGGCAAGGATACGATTGTTGGCTTTGATATTGAAATTGCAAAAGAAATCGCGAAGGATATGAATGCAGAGCTTGAAATCCAGGATATGGATTTTGACGGTTTGCTGCTAGCGCTGGATACAGGCAAGGTTGATATGGTTATTTCCGGTTTGACGCCAACCGAAGAACGCAAGAAAAACGTTGATTTTTCTGAGATCTATTATTTGACGGATCAAGGCGTACTGGTGAACAAAGATGCTGCAGAGCAATTTAAAACATTGGAAGATTTGAAGGGCAAGAAAATCGGTATCCAAAAAGGTTCCATTCAAGAGGGGATCGCTCAAGAAATCGCGGATGCCAAGCTAACGGCTCTCGGCAAAATTCCGGAGCTGGTCATGGAGCTTAAGAGCGGCCGGGTAGATGCAATCATTCTGGAGAAGCCGGTTGCGGACCAATACGCGGTTGCCCAAACAGACATTGCGGTTTCTGAAGTGAAAATCGAGCAGCCTGAAGAAGAAGCTGGCGTATCGATCGCTGTTAAGAAAGGTGAGCAAGAGCTGCTTAACAAAATCGATGAAACTATCGCTCGTTTGAAATCAAGCGGCGCCATTGACCAGTTTGTCGTTGAAGCTAATGAGCTGGTTGGAGAATAAAGAACGGACGGAGTAGTTGGATATGGATTTAGACTTTAGCTTTGTGGCTGAATATTGGCCAACATTTTTGAGAGGGGCTTGGGTCACGCTGGAGTTGTCATTCTTCGGCGTGGCATTAGGCACGTTGCTTGGCGTATTGTTTGCCTTGATGCGAATCTCTCGGTGGTGGCCGGTCAAGTTCCTCGCTTCAGCTTATATTGAGATCATACGCGGGACTCCGATGCTCGTGCAAATTTTTATTATCCATTATGGTTTAACGGGGTTTGGAATTAATCTGCCGCCTTTTATTTCGGGCGTTGTCGCTTTGACCATCAACAGCTCGGCTTACATGGCCGAAGTATTTCGTGCAGGGATTGAAGCAATTGACAAGGGGCAGACAGAGGCCGCCCGGTCCTTGGGTCTCAGCCGGGGAATGACGCTGCGATATATTGTTTTGCCGCAGGCCTTTCGCAACATGCTCCCCGCAATCGGGAATGAATTCATTATTATTATTAAGGATTCCTCGCTTATTTCGGTTATCGGAATAGCAGAGTTGATGTATAACGCCCGCACGGTTCAAAGCATTACCTTCTCGCCGATGGAACCGCTGCTGGTCGCTTGCGCATTATACTTTGTAATGACGTTTACGTTATCCAGGCTGCTTGCCGTATTGGAGAGGAAGTTGAGAAGCTAATGATTGTCGTTAACGGGTTGCGTAAATCCTACGGTAAACTTGAAATATTAAAGGGAATAGATACGGAGATCCGCAAAGGCGAGGTCGTCGTCATCATTGGTCCCAGCGGCTCGGGCAAGAGTACGTTTCTTCGCTGCTTGAATCGCTTGGAGCAGCCGACTTCCGGTGAAATTCGGCTTAATAATAGCTTGATCACTAATAAGCAATCCGAGCTTAATCAAATCCGTCAGGAAATGGGCATGGTGTTCCAGCATTTCAATCTATTTCCGCATATGAGCGTTCTAGAGAATTTGACGCTTGCTCCGCGTAAGCTGAAGAAGCTGTCCAAAGAAAAGGCAAATGCAAGAGCGATGGAGCTTCTGCGTGTTGTCGGGCTGGAGGATAAACATGATTCGTACCCGGATCGGCTGTCCGGCGGGCAGAAGCAGAGAGTAGCCATTGCAAGGGCGCTTGCGATGGAACCAAGCGTGATGCTTTTTGATGAACCGACATCGGCGTTGGACCCAGAGATGGTTGGAGAAGTGCTTGAAGTCATGAAAAAGCTTGCACAAAACGGAATGACCATGGTCATTGTTACGCATGAGATGGGCTTTGCGCGTGAGGTTGGCGATCGGCTGCTGTTTATGGACGGGGGCTGTATAGTCGAAGAAGGAATACCTCTGCATGTCTTTCAGAATCCGCAGCATTCGCGTACGAAGGACTTTTTGTCCAAAGTATTGTAGGCGTAGATATGGAAATAACATTCCTGGTGGATAAGAACCAATCCAGGTTTTTTTACACCAGTATTTGAATATTGTATACAGATTTAATGGGAGTGAACCTTCAAATGACAATTTTAAAAACGACTTCGTCAGTGATGGAGCAGTCGGACCGATACGGCGCTCATAATTATCATCCGCTCCCTATTGTCATTTCAGAGGCAGAGGGCGTTTGGGTGAAGGATCCGGAAGGGAATCGGTATATGGATATGCTCAGTGCCTACAGCGCACTGAACCACGGGCATAGGCATCCGAAAATTATAGCCGCGCTTAAGCAGCAAGCGGATAAAGTGACCTTAACCTCGCGCGCCTTCCATAATGATGCCTTGGCGCAATTTTATGAAAAGCTCGTCGCGTACACGGGTAAAACAAAAATTTTGGCAATGAACACCGGAGCCGAGGCGGTTGAGACAGCTCTGAAAGCCGTTCGTCGCTGGGCTTACCGGCAAAAGGGCGTACCGCAGGATCAAGCGGAAATCATTGTATGCACAGGCAATTTCCATGGAAGGACGATAACGGTCACTTCGTTTTCATCTTCTGAAGAATACAAGAAGGATTTTGGTCCGTTTACGCCTGGCTTCAAGCTTGTGCCCTATGGCGATCTCGCGTCGCTTGAACGAGCGATTACGCCGAATACGGCAGCCTTTCTGATTGAACCTATTCAAGGCGAGGCAGGCATCATCATTCCTCCCGAGGGTTATCTTGCAGGTGCCTATGAGCTGTGCAAGCGAAACAATGTGCTGTTTGTTGCGGATGAAATTCAGACGGGCTTTGGACGCACCGGCAAACGATTCGCATGCGACTGGGAATCGGTGGAGCCAGATGTTTATATCATGGGCAAGGCTTTAGGCGGAGGGGTTATGCCGATCTCGGCCATCGCTGCCCATGAGGATATATTGGGCGTATTCGAACCAGGTTCACACGGTTCGACGTTTGGAGGAAATCCGCTGGCATGCGCGGTTTCGGTCGCAGCACTTGAGGTGATGGAGGAAGAGGCATTAGCGGACCGCTCCAATGAGCTAGGGCAATATTTTGCAACTAAGCTTGCCGCAAGTCGCCACCCTGCCATCAAAGAGGTTCGGGGCAAAGGGTTGTTTATCGGGCTGGAGCTGCATACAGAGGCAAGGCCGTATTGCGAGAAGCTTATGGCGGAAGGGCTGCTTTGCAAGGAGACGCATGAAACGACGATTCGTTTCGCGCCGCCGCTAACGGTTACAAAGGAAGAAATCAATTGGGCGCTGGAACGAATTGAAAAAGTGTTCCAAGTGGATGAGCAATAGGATAATTTTGGTTGAAACAGCGCAGAGAAAGGATGTTCATCATGGCAGCTCCATTAAAGAGGACGGTTAACATGGCAGAGGGAGAGGGTTCTATGATAAACAAAAAAGTAAGACTCATCAGCGTGCCTTTCTGGATGGGTGGAAGCCGTGCGGGAACAGAGCTTGGGCCCGAAAGTATTATTCAATCAGGGCTGGCCCGCCAAATAAGAAGCATGGGCTTCGATTTGGTTGGCAATAGCGAGGTCAACTGCCCTAGACATGGCGCGCTTGAGCCTAAGCAGCCGAAAATGAAATATTTCCCCGAAGTTAAGGAAATGAGCGGTTTGGTGGGTGAACAAGTGTACCGAGCCGTATTGGCCGATTCTTTCCCGCTTATACTTGGAGGCGATCACAGCGTTGCGATAGGCTCGTTGGCAGGATTGACCGGCCATTACAATAATTTAGGAGTGATTTGGTTTGACGCGCATGGAGATTTGAACACGGAGGATACAACGCCTTCAGGCAACATGCACGGCATGCCTCTTGCCATTGCGATGGGGCTCTCCAAGTTCAAATTAAGCGACATTCCTGGGGCGGGCCCGCTTATCAAGAAAGAAAATGTGGTGATTATCGGTGCCCGCGACCTCGATCCTTACGAGAAAGAGTTTATTCGGAACGAAGGGATAGCTTGCTTCTCCATGCATGATATTGATCGTTTGGGAATGAAGGCAGTGATGGAGAAAGCGATTGAAATCGTAAGCAAAGGCACGGATGGCGTACATGTAAGCTTCGATATGGACTGTCTCGATCCGACGGAAGCAGCGGGCGTCGGGACGCCTGTTCCAGGAGGAATAAGCTACCGTGAAGCGCATCTTGCGCTGGAGCTGTTAGCTGAAACAGGAAGAGTTACCTCGATGGATATCGTAGAGGTAAATCCGCTGCTCGACGTGGGGATGCGCACCTCGCGGCTTGCTGTGGAAATGGCGACCTCTCTGCTTGGGAAACGAATCATATAGGCAAGTGACGGAGGTTAAAGGCATACGATGGAAAAAGTAATGAGAAGTTTCTTTCTGACGTTGGGGAAAAGCAGGAGGGTCGGGAGCCTTGCTCGCAAGTACGGACTTAAGCTGGGCGCAAGCCGATTTGTGGCAGGTGTTGAAATCAACAGTTCGATTGATGCGGTGAAAAAGCTTAACAAGCAGGGCAAGATGGCAACGCTGGATCACTTGGGAGAATTTGTAAGCGGCAAGGAGGAGGCCGAGCTTTCGGCAGATATGTGCATGCGTACGCTTGAATCCATTGCGGCTTCGGGGGTGAATGCCAACCTGTCGTTAAAGCTTACCAGCTTGGGGTTGGATCTTGGCAGCGAGCTGTGCGAGAGTCAAATGCGGCGCATTTTGGAGCTTGCGGAACAGACTGACAATTTCGTGCGCATCGATATGGAGGACTATTCACATTGCCAGCCTGCCTTGGATCTCTATCGAAAGCTGCGAGCATCGAGTGACCGCGTGGGGATCGTGATTCAAGCCTATTTGTATCGATCGGAACAGGACGTGCAAGAGCTGGGCTTAACGAATGCGAACTTAAGGCTAGTAAAAGGCGCATATAAGGAGCCGAAGGAGGTTGCTTTTCCGCTAAAAACGGAAGTCGACCAATCCTATATGCGCCTAATCGAGCAGCATTTGCTTAGCGGAAGCTACACGGCGATCGCGACGCATGACAGGGACGTTATTCAACAGGCGAAATCGTTCATTCGCGACCAAGGAATACCGATGAGCCAGTTTGAATTTCAAATGCTTTACGGCATTTGCGAGGAGCTTCAGGATGAGCTCGTGCGGGATGGCTACCGCGTAAGGATATACGTTCCTTATGGGGAGGATTGGTTTGGCTATTTCATGCGAAGGCTCGCTGAGCGGCCGGACAATGTATGGTTTGTTCTAAAAAATATGTGGAAATAGAGGGGATTTTACGATGAAAGATCGAATGGAAACACCTTTTGCCAACGAGCCGATGACCAGCTTTGCTTCGGAGGACAATCATGCCGCATTTGTAGACGCTCTCGCTTTAGTCAGGTCAGAGCTAGGCAAGGAATATCCGCTTCACATAGCGGGGCTTGCCGTACATACCTCGGATCAGCTTATTTCGATCAATCCAGCCAAAACGGATGAAATCGTGGGAAAAGTATCGAAAGCAAGCCGTAAACTGGCGGAACAGGCGATGAATGCTGCGCTTACGGCGTTTGAAAGCTGGAAAAACACATCGGTTTGGGAGCGGGCTTCCTGCTTGATGAAGGCTGCGGCACTCATGCGCGAACGCAAGCATTATTTCTCCGCGTGGCTCGTGATTGAGTCGGGTAAAAACTGGACGGAAGCGGATGCCGACACGGCCGAAGCCATTGATTTCATGGATTATTATGCTCGCGAGATGGTGAAGCTTGCCGAAACCAATGAGCATAAGCCGCTCGTCAAGCTGCCTGGCGAGGACAACCGTTTGAGCTACATCCCATTAGGCGTAGGCATTGTGATTCCGCCGTGGAACTTCCCGCTTGCCATCTGCGCAGGCATGGCGTCGGCTTCTATCGTTGCGGGCAATACGATTATTCTTAAGCCGGCATCAACGACGCCTATTATCGCTTACAAATTCTATGAGCTAATGGTAGAGTCGGGAATGCCTGCTGACGTTATGCAATACTTGCCTGGCAGCGGCGCGGAGATCGGGGATTATTTGACCAGCCATCCCAAAACGAGATTCGTAAGCTTCACGGGTTCGAAGGAAATAGGTCTTCGCATTAATAGACTTGCTGCCGAGCAGGCTCCCGGACAGATCTGGATGAAGCGCGTTGTCGCGGAGATGGGCGGCAAAGACGGCATCGTCGTGGACGAAACAGCGAATATCGATGCAGCCGCAGATGCTATTGTAGCCTCGGCGTTCGGTTTCCAGGGCCAGAAATGCTCGGCAGGCTCAAGGGCGATTGTGGTCGCCGATGTCTATGACGAATTGCTTGAAAAGGTAAAAGAGAGAACAAGCAGGCTGATGATGGGATCGCCGGAGGATAATGCAGCGGTTGGTCCGGTTATTGATCAAAGCTCTTTTGATAAAATTATGAAGGCCATTGAAATCGGAAAGAGCGAGGCGCGGCTATTGATAGGCGGCAATAAGGGACTGGAAGGCGGTTATTTTATTGAACCTACCGTATTTGCCGATGCTGGTCCAGATGATTACCTGATGCAGGAAGAAATTTTCGGCCCGGTGCTGGCGATTGCGAAAGCGGAAAGCTGGCAGGAGGCTATCTCTATGTATAACCACACGGAGTTTGGATTAACGGGTGCCTACTTCTCCTCAGACGAGGAGCGTATACAAATGGCTCTGCGAGACATGCATTGCGGAAATCTTTATATTAATCGCAAATGTACGGGAGCGCTCGTTGGTGTACATCCTTTCGGAGGGTTCAATATGTCAGGTACGGATTCTAAAGCAGGTGGGCATGACTATATGCTGTTATTCACGCAAGCTAAATTGACATCCAGAAGAGTGTGATAGGGAGTCTATTTACGTATTTTATAGATATATGTTAGTTTATATGACATTCAAATTGCGAATACGAGAGAAAATAATAGAATACTCAAAAATTTATTGTCCATATGAAATATCGGTGTTATACTATCTCACGTAAAGAAGTATATTGTGTTAAGTATATTGTATACAAATTTTGACGCTTTAAACCTATAGATAACAGCGCAGATGCAGTCAAAATTGATCATGGCTAAGCGGAAATGGAGTGATGAGTATAGAGTTGTCTAGTTGCTGTTTGACTTCTCTCTGCCAGATCGTCTGAATTGCTAGATAAAAAAGGAGGAAGACCATGTCTAAGAAATTTGTCTCGCAAAAGCTTCTCGCACTCTTGCTATCCTTATTGCTAGTGTTCTCCATCGTAGCGCCTGGTGCGGCCTTCGCGTTGGAGGATGTCGGCACGACTCTGATCGTAGAGGATACTGCGCCACCTGCGGCGGTAGAAGAGCCTCATGAAACCGAAGCCCCAGCGATAGCTGCTCTAGCCGAACCGGATAGTACGGTTGGCATTAGCGCATATGGGTATCTGGATTATTTGGCTAATACAATAGGTACGCGTGTTGCTGGCTCAGCCAAAGAGGTTGAAGCCGGAAACTACGTGAAAGCGGAATTCGAAAAGCTTGGCTATGGCGTAACGGTACAGCCGTTCGGCTATGGGAGTTCAGGCAAAACGTCTAACAATATTGTGGCAACGAAAATAGGTACATCTCCTAAAGTGCTAATCGTCGGAGCACATTACGATTCCGTTAGCGCAGGCAAAGGGGCAGACGATAATGCCTCTGGCGTAGCTGTTATGCTTGAGTCCGCTAAAGCGGTAGCGCAGTTGAATACGCCTTACACCGTTAAATTCATTGCATTTGGCGCTGAAGAGGCAGGCACGAGAGGTTCTCAATATTATGTTTCTCAGATGAGTAGCGAAGATAAGAAAAATACGGTGGCCATGATTAACCTAGATAGCTTAGCTGTCGGTGACTTCATGTACATCTATGGTAGCAAAGGCTCGAAAGGTTTTGTCCGCGAGCTAGGGTTGGACATCGCAGAGCGCCTTGAACTGGATCTGATTACGAATCCAGGTTTGAATCCTAAGTATCCGGCAGGTACGACAGGCGACTGGAGCGATCACGCTGCATTCTCAAAAGCAGGTATTCCGATTGCATACTTGGAAGCGACCAACTGGAATCTAAAAAACATGGATGGTTATACCCAGACTGAACAAGATGGGGAAATATGGCATACGACAAAAGATACACTTGCTTTCATTCAAACCAATTACCCAGGACGGCTTGAGCAGCATTTAACAACCTTTACGAAAGTGCTGACAGGCATCATCCTTGAAGTCGAGGAGCTTGCTCCGGAGAAGCTTCAACTAAGCACGGATAAAGCATCGATTACTGAAAAAAGAACAATCGACGTTCAATTCGAGCTTCCGGCAGGCGTAACTCTTGCGAATCTGCAATGGTCATACGGCGGGAAAGCTTTGACTGAGTGGAAGAAGTGGGGAACAAACGCGTATACAGGCGATCCGTTCATCTACTTGGAGGAGCCGGCCGTTCTCGACGGCACAACGGTTAAAGCCAAAATAACATTTGATTTGATTTACAACACAGTGAACTTGTCAGGTTCTGCACGCTCTAGATATCCGGCTATGATGGGTACGCGTGACTTTGCGGTACTTGACCAGAATGGCCGAACGATCGCAACCGCACCAATTAAGCTTAATGCGTATGACAGCTACCATACTTATGATGAAATCAAACCTGCCATTGATGAAATCACAGAAGAAATCAAGGAAGAGACTGGCCGGTATGTAGAGACGCAAGTTCTTGGCAAATCGGTTCAAGGACGCGATATCTATTTTACTATTCTGGCAAAAGACAAAGCGTCGGTAGACAAATATTTGAATGAAACAATGCCTGCCATGATGAACGATCCGAAGGGTCTGCAGGACAGGATCAAGAATGGATCCTTTAAGGATTATAAAGTGCCTGTATGGCTCAACAACATTCATCCGGATGAAGCGCCGGGCGTTGATGTTATTCTCAACTTCTTTAGAGAAATGGGCTTGAAAGATACGATTGAATACAATACGAATGAGGACAGCGCTAACCCTACCCCAGTTACGCTAAACGTAAATGATGCGCTTGAAAATGCGATTTTCTTGTTGAATTTCACGGAGAATCCGGATGGCCGCTATTTGAATACACGTGCCAATGCCAATTCTTTTGACTTGAACCGTGACAATTCGTATCAAACGCAGCCAGAGACTCAAATCGTAACGAAAGAAATTGCAAAATGGTCACCGCTATCCTTCTTGGATATGCATGGTTTCGTAGGCAGCTTCCTAATTGAGCCTTGTACGCCTCCGCATGATCCGAATTTCGAGTACGATCTCTTAATCGGCAGCATGCTCGAGCAAGCGAACGCAATGGGGAAAGCGGGCATTGCGAATACCAAATATTCTAGCTATGAAATTCCTTATGAATCTCACCAAAACGACAGCGGTCCGAATAAATCAGGCTGGGATGATGCTTCTCCTGCTTACACGGCCGTCTATGCGATGCACCACGGTGCGCTTGGGCATACACTGGAAATTCCAGAGCTGAATGAGGATTCAACAACGGCACTTTTCTATGCGAGCGTAGCAGCAACCAAGTATGTAACGGACAACAAAGAAAAACTGTTCTTGAATCAGCTGGAAGTATACAAACGCGGTGTAGATAACATTGACAGCCGTGCAGTCGATCAGTATTTGACTAATGCTGCTGACCAAGTTATTGGCAGACCACGCGGCGAGGAAATCAATTTCTTCCCTGACTACTATGTGCTTCCAGTAGCTAGCGGTTTGCAAAAGAATCGTCTTGCAACTTATGAAATGGTACAATATTTGCTCAGCAACGGAGTAAAGGTTGAGCAGACAACGAGAGAGGTAACAATCGGCTCCAATACGTATCCCGTTGGCAGCTATGTTGTGAATATGAAGCAGGCGAAGAGAGGTTACGCCAATCTGGTCCTATATGACGGATTTGATGTATCGGATTTCTCGGAAATGTATGCAGAAATCGTTCAAAGCTTTGCCGACATGAGAGGTTTTGATAAGTATGTAATTCGTCAAGCGGGCGCATTCAGCGGCAAAACATCTTCGGTCACAGGCGTAGTCATTCCGGCGACGACTGTACCAGGTGACTCCGCTCATTATGTCATTCGCAATACGAACAACGACGCAATTAAAGCGGTAAACGAATTGCTATCCGCGAACAAGTCAGTCACGATGCTGAGTCATAGCGCCGAGGGCTATGAGCTTGGGGATTTCCTCGTCTCAAAATCGAATCTGCTGCTTGTATCTCAAAAATATTTGCTTGATGTCGTTCCTTTTGATAAAGAAGAAAGCAGAGAAGGCAAGCTGTTAAAGCTCACCAGTGTTTCTGCGAGCGGCGTTCCGGCATTTGTTCTTAAGGATCTAGGTTTCCCGATTGCCGCAGATATGGCGGCGAGCGACGTTCTAATAAATACAACCGGTGCTGCCAGCACAAATCTAATCGGTACGGGTAAACCGTATGTTGGATTCGGTAGAGCTGCCATGAACACAATGAAGGGTTCTGCGCTACTGCCGGGCTTTAACTTCGCAACGACGGGCAGCTCGCATGAAGGTCTATTTAAGACGGTACTGGATCAAGGCAATGTCATTACGGCAGCCTATGATAAAAAAGAATTCATGTATACAGCTACAGGCTCATACATGACGGCAATTCCGGGCAATGCCAAAGTGCTTGCAACGGCAAGTACGGATGCTGACTTCTTTAAAGCAGGCTGGTGGCCTAACCATGATCAAGCCAAAGGAAAAACAATTGGTTTCACCTACAATGAAGGCAGCATTAATGTAACGTTATTCGCTAACGATTTGCTTAATAGAGCACATCCGAAAAAGCAGTTCAGAATCGTAGCAAACGCAATATTCGCGGCGGCTCCTGCTGCTTCGCCGGACCAAGTGGATGACGGACCAGTCGTAACTCCGACGCCGACTGACGGACCAGTCGTAACACCGTCTCCAACTGCAGACCCTGGCACAGGCGGGCCTGGACCAGTCGTAACACCAACCCCTACACCAACGCCGACTCCGGTCGTAGTTCCTATATTTAAGGATCTAGGCAAGGTTGAGGCATGGGCAGGAGAGGCGATTGAAGAGTTGGCAGGCAAAGGCATTATTTCCGGCCTAAGCAGTACAACGTTCGCACCGCTGAAAGAAGTAACGCGGGCAGAATTTTTAACGATGCTCGTTCGTGCTTTTCAATTGGCGGATGAGACGGCTTCTGTAACCTTTAGCGATGTGAATGCCTCGGACTGGTATTATGCCTCAGTAGCAGCTGCTGTCAAAGCAGGACTTGCGCAAGGAGTAGGGGACGGTAAATTTGACCCTAACAGGCCGATTACTCGCGAGGAAATGGCCATTATGGCTGCGAATGCTTTGAAAATAGTAAATAAGGAAGCGACGGTTAGCGATATCGACGGCGCGTTGGACAAATTCGCTGATAAAGACCTTATGGCCTTGTACGCCAAAGAAGCAATCGCGCTTCTGACGCAGCAAGGCGTAATCAACGGCATGACAGATGGCACTTATGCTCCTAAAGGCATTGCTAACCGTGCGCAGGCAGCCGTTATTATTAGCAAGTTATTGAAACAAAATTAATCCATAGCCATTTTAAATAAAGGGACTGCCGGCGGCAGTTCCTTTATTTAAACCTATTTCTCCGCATCCATAATGTCCCGGCAGGGAATCGAAGGAGAACAGCGATGATTAAATTAAACGTGTGGAGCAAATGGAGGTTTACGATAGCCAAAAAGATTTATGGCGGTTTTTTAGTTGCGATTGTGTTCATCCTGCTCTTGTTAAGCTTTATCTTTTATAATCTGAAAAGCTTGAACGCTTCTTATACGGAGCTCATTGACCGTAATGTGGCCGTGCTCGTTCATATGGAAGCGATTCAGCTTAACGCGGTCCAGCTTAACAGCAGCTTTAGCAGCTATGTGCTGAATCGAAACAAGGACGCGCTGGCGGAAGTAGACGTCTCCAGCGCGGATATTGTCAGCCGGGCGGGAGCTGCGCTCGGATTGCTTCAGAACGAGGAGGATATCGAAAAGCTGAACGCTCTTCTGGGCTGGAATGCGCAGTATATGGAGCGAATCAAAGAATTTAGCGGCGTTGAAACGGCGAAATCGAGTTCTTATGCCAATACCCGCATATTCCCGCTCGCTAAGCTAATTCGCACGAATGCAGCAATGCTGGCATCCAAGCAAGAAACCCTTATGGCCTCGGAGGTTGCGGCTAACGACAAGGAGGTTAAGCGAACGAATACCTCGATGCTTGTTGGCAGCATGATTCTGATTGCCGCAACGATGCTGCTCGGCACCTTGCTGTCGAGAAATATTTCAAATCCGATCAAACGTTTGTCGAGCATGGCAGCAGCCGTTGCTGGCGGTGATTTGCGCAGCACCCCCCTTCATATTCGGAATAAGGATGAAATTGGTTCATTAGCGAGCTCATTCACGGGAATGAGAGCGGGATTGCAAGCGATGATCGAGAAAGTGAACGCAGCCGCCTATCAGTTAGCGACAAGCTCCGAAGAGCTTCGGGAAGGCGCAAGGCAAACTTCATCGGCGACCCAATATATCGTAGAATCGATTCAGCAGGTTGCCTCCTCGGCAGAACAGCAGCAGCAAGGAACAACGGCTATTTCTCGGTCGATGGATGATATCGTGAATGCGATCGGTATGATCACAGCTTCGGTTGGCATCATATCGGAAACGTCTGAGCAAGCCATTCAAATTGTAGACGGAGGCTGCTCATTTATGGAGCATACTAGCCGTGATATGGGGAGCATTGACCAGATTGTCGATGATACGTCGTTGTTCATGAATGAGCTGGGAGAGAGCGTGCAGCAGATCGAGAAGATCGTAACGCTTATATCCACGATAGCCGGGCAGACGAATCTGCTTGCGTTGAACGCAACCATTGAAGCTGCTAGAGCAGGAGAACACGGTCAAGGCTTTGCGGTTGTTGCCCAAGAGGTGAGGCAGTTGGCGGTTCAGTCGGCGGATGCATCGAAACGGGTTACGAACGCGCTTGGAGCTGTACGCGATCATACGCTTCGTGCCGTGACGATGATGGACAAGGGCAAAGGCGAAGTGAAAAAAGGTATGCGTTCAGTAGCGGAGACGAGCAGGCAGTTCCAGCTGATACGCAGCTCGGTAGAGGAAGTAGCGAATCAAATGCAAGGGATTTCCATTTCATCCGAGCAAATATCGGCGGGCTCGAAGCAGATAGCGAGCTCTACGACATCGAGTGCGAAGCAGGCGCATGAAGCATCGGCATTGACGCAAAGCGTATCGGCCGCAACGGAAGAGCAGCTTGCTTACATGGAAGAAATGACTGCGTCGGCGATTGCCTTGCATGCCGTTGCAAGCGATTTGCAGGGTCATGTCTCTAAGTTCAGAATGGAATAGCAGGAAATCATGGATTCTGTCAGATCGAAACGCAGCAACCCCCGAGCCAAGCGGCTCGGGGGTTGTTTGACGTCATGGTTAAATAAGCAAGCCGAGCCAGTCTTCTTCGGTTATAGGCCCGAAGTAGAATGGGAGATCCAAGGCTGCGGTGAGCTGCTTCAAAGCGGCAGCCTCGTACCGCGTACCGATCAGCTTCTCGGCAGCCTCAGCGCTTTCGCCGCGTCCGAAGAAATCACCGTAGATGGCGGCGCCAACGATCAACCCCTCTTCAACCTGGAGCCTGACATCGAAAGTACCGGCGCCTTCGATTCGTTTCTTCTGCTGGACGTTGAATGCGGGAGAGCGGCCGTAATTCCATTCCCAGCTGCGATAGCGCTCATCTGCAAGCTTCCTTACCTTTTCCCAATCGTCGTCCGAGAGCTCATAGAAGGGGATGTCTTGCGATTGCTCGAAGATGGATTGCAGGAGCTTTTGCCGGAATTGTTCAATAGTCAGCGGCTCATGCAGAAATTCTACAATATTGGCAACGCGGCTGCGAATGGATTTGGTTGATTTGGAAACATACTTCTCTGCGTTGACCTTAAGCGCGGATACGACATTCTCGATCTCGGAATCAAAGAGCAGCGTACCATGGCTGAACATTTTTCCTTTGGTAGAAAACTGCGCATTTCCGGAAATTTTCCGTTCGCCGACCTGCAGATCATTGCGGCCTGTCATAGCGGCATCGACGCCAAGCTCCTGAAGCGCCCGGACGACTGGCTCGGTGAACTTCTTAAAGTTATGGAAGGACTTGCCGTCATCCTTCATAATGAAGCTGAAATTCAAGTTGCCTAAATCATGATAAACGGCACCGCCTCCGGAGAGTCTGCGGACGACGTGAAGCTTGTTTGCCTCTACGTATTCCGCGTTGATTTCTTCGACTGTGTTTTGGTTTTTGCCAATAATAATGGACGGCTCATTGATGTAGAAAAGAAGGTAATCGTCATGGTCTGGCAGGGAACGCAAAATGTATTCTTCCAGTGCCAAGTTCATGGCAGGATCGGTTATGCCGTTGTTGCTAACAAAACGCATAGGTATATTCCTCCAATGTGAAAGCTCTTAAAGGCATTATACCTGCTTGCGGAGCTTATATTCAAACGTGGAGGATAAACCGGTGCTCTTCGATTAGCAATGCGATGTCGTACTATGCAGCAGCCCAAATAATTCGTATAATCTGATGAGACTGAAGCTGGAGCTAGAGGTGATGCAGATGGATGCTAAGTTTTGCATGGCATGCGGCCATGAGCTGGAAACTAGAGATGTGGACGGAACGATGAGAAGAGCGTGTACGAGCTGCAGCTTTGTCCATTGGGGCAATTACAGCATTGGCGTTGGCGCGCTTGTGGTCAAGGATGACAAAATTTTGCTCGTTCGCAGGGCACAGGAGCCTGGTAAAGGAAAATGGACCAACCCCGGCGGCTATATTGAGCAGATGGAAGCCATACAGGACACGATACAAAGAGAGGTGCTCGAAGAATGCGGCGTGCACGCTATTGTCAAAAACGTCGTGGCACTGCGTGATCAGCCGCGGAGCATCCATAATCTATACGTAGCATTTGAAATGGAATATGTGAGCGGAGAGCCCGTTCCTGACCAAGTAGAGGTTGATGCGGCAGGGTTTTTCACGCTGCAGGAGCTGGAGTCTATGGATGTAGCCAGTTTTACGCAGTGGCTCGTTGACGTTGCCTTTCATGGTCGCTCGGAAGGGCTTAGGGTGGATCATTCTCCTGTCGTGCACTTAGCAGGCTATGGATTGTTCCGAGTTTAGAATCGTAACGGCTATAAGGGGAGGCCTTTCAGACGAAAGGCCTCTTTGTTTAACGATAAGACTTTATATGTTTCACGCGATAAAGTATTCTTCTGTTTCTACGAGAAACGGATACCCTCTCTTGCAGAGGACGGCGAAGCCGTTTCTTCTTGTTATATAAGCACATTTATATGTTTTCACATATAAATGTGCTTATATATATCCGCGAAACGACTGCTTTTGCCACAGAGGACGGCGAGTGCCGTTTACGCTTGTTCAGCTAGAAGATCCAATATACCCAATAAGACAAGACGATCAGCGTGAATACGACGGTAATGGGGATGACGAATGCTGTTATTTTTATATATTGGCCCCAACTAATAGGAACGCCGCCTCTGCGTACGATATGCATCCACATCAAGGTTGCCAGTGTGCCGATCGGCAGAAGAAGCGAGCCCATATCACTGCCGATTACGCTAGCCAAATAGGATATTTTCAACGTCAATGGGTCTAGCCCCATGTTCATCAAGGTGATTGTTCCAACCATTAAAGCAGGGTGATTGTTAAATAGGTTGGAGAGTACGCTGAGCAGCCCTCCCATCAGGACGCTTGCATGCATCGGATCGCCGGAAACGAGTGGCTGCATGACATGGATGAGCCAATCCGTTAAGCCGATATTGCGCAGGCCGTAAATGATGACATACATCCCGAAAGCAAATACAAGTATATACCAAGGTGTTTTTCTAATCATGTCTGCCGGTGAGATTTTCAAATAGATCCATCGCCAGCCGAGCAGTAGGGATGATCCGATTACAGCAGTCGCTGCAACCGAGAAATGGAAATAGGATGCGATGAATAGGCTTATCCGAACGCAGAATACGAAGATGAGAATATTGCGCATAAAGCGATTGCGGTTATCGGGGGCAGGCGTATGCTGGAGCGGATGGCTGCCCGGCAAGAGGCTCCATCTGGCGACAGGCGGCAGCTTTCTTGGGAGCACGCGGTAGAAGGCGGCAAATAAAAGGAGCGTTAGCAGGACAAGTCCGAGCGAGGCGGGTACAAACATCATGGCCGTGTGCATGTAGAGATCCATGTGGACGATCTTTAAGGCGATTAAATTCACGATATTGCTAACGCCGATCGGTGCGCTGGAAGCTGTGGCAATTAATGCGCCGGATAGCAGGTAAGGGATTTTTTGCTTGTTCTTAAGTCCCATGTTTTGCAGCAGAAGGAGCAGGATCGGTGTGGTAATGAGGATGCTTCCGTCATTGTTGACGAAGAGTGTCATTAGAAAACAGAACAAGTTGGTCAGCCAAAATAACCGAATGCCGGAGCCGCGAGCTTTCTTAGTGAGCAGCTCTGCTGCCCAATTGAAGAATCCGAAGCTCTCCAGAACGATAGCCATGACGATGGTGGCGATAATAGTGACGGCGGCACCGCCAATCGTTCCCGTAATTTCCCCGAGATCTTGGAGCGATACACTGCCGCTTAGGAGAACAATGAACGCGCCGATCGTGGCTGGAATGGCTTCATTGACCTGGGGGCGCCAAAAGAGGAAGCTAACCGTGAATAAAAACGCGCAGATGGTCATTACGATTGATAAATCATGCATGTTTTAACCTCTTTTCAAGGATAGAGCTTTTTTATATTCAAACAGCAGCACTCCTTTTCTTAAATTAGCTTAAGGCTTCTGGATGATACGCAAGCCTTAAAAAATCTAGCATCTCCTTTCTTTCATTATTTAATAGATCTATGTATTGAAAGTATACGTACGAGATAGAGCATACGTACTGGTCAATATCCCTATCTCTATTAAAATCTGCTAGTATCAATTGAAGACATATGCCCTCTAGTGATAAGTAACGACAATGGATATTTGCCTGCATAAAAGCCTCCGAACGGCAAACGTTCGGAGGCTTTATATTGTTTCATATAGATGCGTGCTATGTGGCCAGGCACGCTTATTGAATCATCAGAATTTCGCGAATTTCTTGCTCGCTTAACGAAGAGATGGCCTCCTGGCCAGGCTGAATGACCTCGTCGATCAAATGCTTCTTTTTTTGCTGCAGCTCGTACATCTTGTCCTCGACCGTACCCTGCGCCACGAGCCGGATAACCTGCACGACGTTTTTTTGGCCTATTCGGTGTGCGCGGTCTGCGGCTTGCTGTTCAACAGCCGGATTCCACCAAAGATCATAGAGGATGACCGTGTCTGCTCCAGTGAGGTTGAGTCCCGTCCCCCCGGCCTTCAAGGAAAGCAGGAAGAGATCGCGTTCGCCGTTGTTGAACCGATTGCAGAGCTCGACACGCTCCGAAGCCTTCGTCTGCCCGTCCAAGTAGAAGTAACTCACCCCTCTGTAGCCAAGCTCGCGACTGATCAAGCCGAGCATTTCGGTAAACTGGGAGAAGATGAGCAGGCGTTTGCCTGCGCTTTGGCATTCCTCGATAATATCGAGCAGCTGCTCGAATTTAGCTGAGCTTCCTTCATAGCCGTCCACGAACAAAGCAGGGTGGCAGCAGAGCTGGCGCAGCCTCGTAATGCCCGCCAGTATCCGAATCCGGTTTTTCTGAAAGCCTTCCTCGTTCAGATGCTTTACGGTTTCCTGCTGCAGCTTGGCTAGGAAGCCGACATACAGCTGCTTCTGCTCCGGCAGCAGCTCGGAGGCCTGTATGGACTCGATTTTGTCCGGCAGCTCCTGCAGCACGTCGCTCTTCAGCCGGCGAAGCAGGAAGGGGCGGACCCGCCTAGCCACGCTCTCCCGAGTAAGCTCGTTGAACGCCTGCCTGCTCGGAAACAGCTCAGGAAATACGGCGCCAAAAATAGACCACAGCTCCTCAAGCGAATTTTCGATAGGCGTCCCCGTTAAAGCGAATCGGTATCCGGCGTCGATGGACTTTACCGCCCCGGCGGTTTGAGTCGTATGGTTTTTGAAATACTGCGCCTCGTCCATGATAAGCGTATGAAAGCTCTGTTTCATGTATTGGGTGAGATCCCGCCTTAGCAAAGGATAAGAGGTGATGATGACATCCGCCTCCATGCTGCCGCTTAGTACGCCGCTGCGCTGCGTTTTGGTTCCGTCCGCGATGACGGCGCGAATCTCGGGCGCAAATTTTTTGAGTTCATTCAGCCAATTGTAGACGAGTGACGCGGGTGAAACGATTAAAGCAGGCTGCTCCCGATTACGGATCTCAGGCAGCACGGATACGATGAAGGCGATGGCCTGTACCGTTTTGCCAAGGCCCATATCGTCAGCGAGAATACCGCCGAACCGATAATGGGCAAGGGTCTTCATCCACTGGAAGCCGAATGCCTGATAGTCGCGAAGCACAGGCACAAGGCTGCTTGGAACCGGAAAATCAAGATTATCCGGGTTTCGCATATTTTCCAGGAGCTGGCGGAACGCTTTGCCGAGCTTGATGGCTTTGCCATTTTCATGCGAATCGATAAGATGCAGGCCGCGAACGGCAGGAACGCGAAATTCAGCGCCTACAATATCGCCTTTGCTTAATCCGACGTCATTCAAGAAACGGATAATCTCTTGGAACTCAGCGCCTTCAAGCGGCAGCAATGCCCCATCCGGCAGCCGGTGGTATTTTCGTTTGACCTCAAGGGACTTCAGCAGATTCCGGATTTCAGATTCGGGAATGCCGTCCATATTGAATTTGAATTCGAGCCAGTCGGTACGCTCACCCACATTTACCGTTATCTTAGGCGGCGCATGCTTGGTCACAATTCGAACCTTGACGGCGGAGGTGGCATACACGGTGAGAAGTCTCTCAAGCTGCGGCACGACATGGTAAAGAAACTCATATTCAGAGTCCTCTTCCTCCATGAAATAGCCGGCTTCAGTCTTGGCAAACGGCACGAGCTCCATCAGCTCCAGTATTTGCCGTTCCTGATCTCCATTTCGCATGAGTATGCGATCGGATCCGCGTTTTTTGTCGCTGCCCTCCAGCGGATTGATGACAATGTCGCCGTATTGGAATTCCAGACCTGCAACAAGTCGATCTCTAATTCGGTCCAAATACAGATTCGCTCTCAGCTGCGTTTGCAGGACACGGTCCGAGATGGCTTCCGCGATCTGGACACTGCCGAGCTTCATCAGACCAGGAATGACCTTCTCCATGAAGGGCTCCATTTGCTCAGGCGCAATAGCAATGCTGGGCCTCCGCGTGTTATCGACCAGCTGCTTTAGCTCGGCAAGCCGCTTGGCTGAGTCTGCTGACAGCTGAAGCAGCTTGCCATCGGAAATAATAAGCTCATATTCCTCCATC
The DNA here is from genome assembly GCF_052115165.1 of Paenibacillus sp. 2TAB23. NCBI lineage: Bacteria > Bacillati > Bacillota > Bacilli > Caryophanales > Paenibacillaceae > Paenibacillus > Paenibacillus sp. 2TAB23. The sequence continues at coordinate 21,357 of NZ_JBFRGD010000030.1, read as the reverse complement.
ATAATGATCTTATCGAGCCCAAGAATCTGCAGCTGATAACCGTCACTAGGCGCTTGATCGAATGAAAAATGAAGCGGGACAGCTTCATCGCTGAGCGAGATGCCGCTATACGTTTGGCTTCCAGCTTGTAAGAGAACAGCAGGTGCCTCTTGCAGCAAAGGAAGCAGGCTGCTCCAGCTTAATGGCGGAATGAGCAGCATCCTCTCGCCGCCGGAAGGAGCCTCCGCTTGGTAGAACCGATTGGAAGACTGACGGAAAATCATCTCATGGCGATAGATTTGGTAAAGCTGCCTTAAAACAGCGTCATTTTCCCTCTCAAAGCGGTGTATGGCCGGATCGTACGTGAAATGCTTGGAGAAAACGAACGGCTCCCGCCGATCAACCTTCTCTAGAAATTCGCGTAACCGCTGTACGATATACAATCGTTTCGGTCCTATCTTCAGCTCGATGCCGAACATGAACTTTCGGTAGCCGTAGGGATGGAGCTTGATCGTGAGCTCGACCTCAAGCGCTGCCCGCGCGTCCAGTATCGAACGATTGGTGCTTGAGCGCTGCACGCGACTGTCGAATAAGCCCAATAGGCTGCTCGCTAATCGGGTATCCGCGGTCTGCAGTCCAGCATGTTTCGCATAGCGCGGCTCGATATGCGATAACGGGCTATCCTCTGCAGCGTCATCGTCGTAAGGCCTGTCCTCCGGATGCAGGAGAGAAGGATAAACCTTTGTTGGCCGGTCGTTTAGCTCCTGAAGCTCATGGATTTGAAGGAGCGCTGCGGCTATATGCTTGCAATATTTGTCATAGGTGCTGAAGGCGAGGCAGGTGCATACGGCGTCGACATCCAGGGCGCGATCAATCTCGATCGTAACGTCGTAACGCTTTTTCCCCTGCACGATGGCCGAATAACTGCCAGTTATCGGATCAGAGTCCTTAATCGTAACCTTGCCGTCTTGGAAATAGGCTTCTCCTCGTTCGTAAAAGGCTTCGCCGCATAGTAATTTAATGATCCGCAGGGACAATTGTGCGTGCATAATGCCATTCCTTTCGGGAAACGGAAACGTGTGTTCCGATTCATTTATTGCTCTTATCATAGCAGAATTTATGTGCGGGGTCACAATCCAAAAGGTAGAAGCCGAAGCTGCTTCCGAAGGCGGTACTGAAATAAAAGGCAAACAAAGCTATAATAAAGAAATTAGGTCATATATGAATGATTAATCATTAATCATTAATCATTAATCATTAAAGGAGCTGAATGTCATGAAATACCGCCGTCTTGGCCATAGCGGGCTTAAAGTATCCGCGCTTGGATTAGGCACGAACGCTTTCGGTAAGCGCGCCGACCGTGAAGCTTCCGAGCAAATCATCCATTACGCGATCGATAACGGCATTAATTTCGTGGATACGGCCAATATTTATGCAGGCTCGGAATCAGAGAAAATAATCGGGAACGCGCTGCAGGGACGAAGACATGATGTGGTGCTTGCGACCAAGGCCGGGTTGGTTCGGGGAGCTGGAGTGAATGAGAGAGGATCGTCTCGCTATCATTTGATGGCCGAGCTGGAAGGCAGCTTGAAGCGTCTGAAAACCGATTATGTGGATCTTTATCAAATCCATACCTTCGATCCGGAAACTCCGCTTGAGGAGACAATGCGGACGCTGGAGGATATGGTTCGCTCGGGTAAGGTACGCTACATTGGCGCTTCGAATTATATGGCGTGGGAGCTGATGAAGGCGCTAGGCATTAGCGACCGGCTTGGTCTGAATCGGTTCGCGGCTACTCAGGCAAGCTACTCCTTGGCTGATCGCACGCCGGAGCAGGAGCTCATCCCCATGTGTTTGGACCAAGGCGTTAGTATCATTCCTTATTTCCCGCTCGCAGGCGGCATTCTGTCAGGCAAGTACAGCGCTGCGGATATGGTGCCGCAAGGTTCGCGGGCAGAGACTGATCCAAGCTTTCAAAGGTTCATAAGCGATAGAACGATGGCATTAAGCGTGGACGTAGCGACGCTTGCTTCGCAAATGGATGTAACATCAAGCAGCCTCTCCCTTTCATGGCTTATGCATCAGCCCGTCGTGTCCTCCGTTATCGTTGGTGCGACGAAGGTTGAGCAGCTCAAAGCGAACTTAACGAGCGTGAGCTTGGAGCTGTCAGGCGAGATGCTGGGGGAGCTGGATGCAGCTAGCCGTTCCTTCCGCCATGGCGAGCCTTTCGCGATTTATAGACTGCCCGTGTAAGCAGCTATGACCTTATGCAGTTGAATGCAATGTACATCGAAGCAAGGAAAAAAGGATGGAGGCAGACGAATGACGGTAGGTTCTCAGAAGGATATAGATGGGCTCAAAGAGATTGGGAGAATCGTTGCGTTAACATTGAAAGAAATGAAGAGTTGCACGAAGGCGGGCATGACGACGAAGGAGCTTGATGAGCTTGGCGGGCGTATTCTGTCAAGCCATGGCGCGGTTTCCGCACCTCACAAAACGTTTCAGTTCCCCGGCCAAACATGTATAAGCGTCAATGATGAGGTTGCACATGGCATTCCCGGTTCGCGGGTGCTAAAGCCGGGCGATTTGATTAATATCGATGTCTGCGCGGAGAAAGACGGCTTTGTAGCTGATACGGGGCACTCCTTCCAAATCGCACCGTTCAGCGAGCCGGTTACTAGGCTATGTCGATATACGCATTACACGATGATGAAGGTTATTTCTTCGCTTACGCATGGCGTGAGAATCAATGAAATCGGCAAGCTGATTCAGCAGGAAGCAAAGCAGGGCGGATATAAGGTCATTAACGATTTATGCAGCCATGGCGTAGGCAGAGCGGTACATGAATGGCCGCAAATACCGCCGACGTACAACAAGCATGATAAACGGATGCTGAAGGAAGGCTTAGTTATTACGATTGAGCCGTTTCTATCGACGGGAGCGGATTATGTTGTCGAGCAGCAGGATGGCTGGACTCTCCGCACGCCGGATAGAAGCTTTGCCGCTCAGCATGAGCATACCATTATCATTACGAAGGATAAGCCGATTATTCTGACGGTGGCATAGCGTATGAAGCGGAGGGAGCTATCTCTTGAGTCGGGTTTATTAGAATTTCAGTTCCCGCTTATTAAGGAATATATGGGCTTGAAAAGAACCGTTAGCTCCACCTTTGTAGTGGTGTTGACGGTTTTTTTGCGTTTTTACCGGATTGGCAGACTCTAGTCTACTCCCTTGCGTCAGCTCCTTTTTCATATCGAAGGCTTATTTTGTATACCGCACAGTTGGAGGGGAATAATGGAACTAATCGAATTAAGGTGGTTTCATCATGACGAACAGTTCCTCGGGACAAACCCAAGCCGGTTCGACAGAATCAAGCGGTACGGTTAAGACCAGCGCGGATCAACCGGCAACCAAACCGAAAAAAGCGATATCCGAACAGCTGCAGCATAATTTGGCGTTTTTAGAAACGATATTTTCCAACAGCTCAGATATTGTAGTTAGAAATTGGAATTATGGTCCTGAGCTCAAATATACGGCATGCTCGGTTTATTACGATTCTCTCGTGCAAGAAGATACGGTTAATTATATGAAAATTTCGCTCCAGGATCTCGTGACACATGAGATTGGTCCGGGCATGGACGTTACACCGCAGGATATAAAAGCATTTTTTGAGCATGACGGGGTATCAGCCAAAAAAGCAGCGGTTTGCAATGATTTGGACATTCTCGTAGACGAAATATCCAATGGCCGCCTCGTTATTTTATTCGATCAATGGGATAAGGCGCTTAGCTTCAAGGCGGAATCTGTTGAGACGCGGCAGGTTAATGAATCCGTCAATGAATCCGTCGTACAAGGACCTAGGGAAAGTACGGTAGAAAACCTACAGAAAAACTTGGGCTTGCTGCGACTTCGCCTCAAGTCGCCTAAGTTCAAGCTGGAAATGCTTACAGCCGGAGGCGAGACCAAAACGACAATCGTCTACGGTTATATTGAGGGTAGAGTCGATGGTGAATTGCTGGCCGAGTTTAAAAAAAGAATAGAGCAGGTCAAGGAGGTTGAGGTGCTCGAATCTGCCTATATCGAGCAGTTAATCGAGGACTCCACGTATTCCCCTTTTCCGCAGCACCGATACACGGAACGGACGGATATGGCAGTAGCAGGACTGTTGGACGGGAAAATTGCGGTGCTTACCCAAGGTACTGGCGGCATTCTATTGTGCCCGGGCTTATTTACTGAATTTTTTCAGTCGAGCGAGGATTACTATCAGCGAACGTTGATATCGACGCTGATTCGATGGCTGCGCATCGTTGCTTTCGTCATCGCCCTAACGCTGCCGAGTATATACATAGCGCTCTCAACCTTTCATCCAGAGCTGATCCCGACCGTACTGCTGCTGGCAATCCTCAATGCGCGTGAGGGCATACCGCTGCCCGCTTTTTTCGAAGCGCTGCTGATGGAGTTTTTTTTCGAGCTGATGAGGGAAGCTGGCGTTAGGCTGCCTCGGCCGGTAGGGTCGGCTGTCAGCATAGTCGGGGCGCTAGTCATAGGGGATGCCGCGATCAGCGCAGGTATTGCATCTCCGATTATGGTTATTGTCGTCGCCCTGACCGGAATCGCGTCCTTCGCAATTCCGCAGTATAATATTGCGATTTCGCTGCGGATTCTGCGGTTTCCGTTAATGGTAAGCGCAGCTATTCTAGGCGGCTTTGGCATGATGATCTGTTTGATCTTCATCCTGCTGCATCTGTGCAAGCTGCGTACGCTCGGTCAGCCGTATCTTGCTCCGTTTGCTCCGTTCCGGCTGACAGAGCTCAGGGATGTCATTATGAGAGCGTCGCTCAAGACGCTGCTGCGCTCTCCGCGTGATCTCCATAAGCAAAAACTGCTAATTAACGGAAAAAATGAGGAATGAGCCTGGATGAAGAAATGGATGCTACGTCTCTTTGTACTCTGCAGTCTGCTGCCGCTCTCCGGCTGCTGGAGCAAATTTGAACTGACCGAGCGAGGCTTTGTGATGGGTGTTGCGCTGGATCAAGGCGAGAACGGGGATATTGAAATTTTGACGCAAATTTATCGGCCTTCATCCGCGCAGACGATCTCTTCTGCCACAACGAACGCCTCGAGCATTAATATTAAGACTAACGATCAATCGGTAATGGAAGCCATTCGCGACATTCCCATCCACCTCGGCAGGAAGGCGCAATGGAGCCATCTCCGTGTCATTATTATTGGAGAGAAGTTGGCAAGATCGAATAATCTGGGTCATTTGCTCGATTTGTTTTATCGGGACCATGAGCCGAGAGGCAGCATATCGCTAATGATTGCTAAGGGAAATGCCGGCAAGCTGTTTATGAAAAAGCCGTTAATCGAACAGACTACAGCACAGCAATTTTTGCGAACGAAGGAATCCTCGTATATTACTTCGGCCAAAACGATTGACAATACGCTGCTGGATTTGATGCTTCAGCTAAGGGGAGCAAGCGGCGACGCCATGGTTGCCTATGTGTATGAAGATAAGGATGCCAAAGACATTTTCTCGGCAGCCGGCCTTGCACTTCTGAAGAAAGGGAAATTGAAGGTTGTGATTCCTGCCTCTAAGGTAGAAGGATTGCTTATGCTCCGCAATGATTATCGTTCCGGCGTAATCGAGGTGAAGTGCCCAGGTGGAAATGGCGAGAACGAAACGGCTGAGATTCTCTCGCTCCAAGCAAAGACGAAACCGATATTCAAGGGTGAGCAAATTTCCGTGAACACCGAGATACAAGCCGACATTGCAATTGGAGAGCTCAAATGCACGAATATTAACACCTATGGCATGGAACAACAATTCGTTAAAAAGGTAGAGGATGAAATATTAAAGCAGCTGAACAGCACGATTAAGTTCCTGCAATCCAACCAGATGGACGTCATTGGCATAGCGGACAAAATCTATCGTGCGAATCCTCGGAAATGGGAGCAGCTGAAAGAAGGCTGGGATGAACGGTTTTCCGAAATTACCTTTAACATAAAGTTGAAGCTACGGCTTGTAACGAGCGGGACGATATCCAGTAAGCCCGCGGGCTAAGCCAAGGAGATGAGAAGTGTTCATGGCAGAGCGGATTATGGTGTTGATGGCTGCATTTGGCGGCATACTGCTGTACGACTGGCTGACCGTGAAAAAAATGACGAAGCGTGAGAAGACGCTGTATGCCGTGCTTTGCTTCATTTGCCTTTACATGGGCGTGGATTATGCAATGAACAAGGATTGGTTTGACTTTATGGATTTAATGATGCCTATATTCGGTGATATGGCAAAGGCGATAGACGATTACCTAAATGTGAATGCCTAGAAGCAGGCAGCGGAAAAGGAGTGGAGCATGGATAAACAGACGGTAAGCGCCTACCAGATGGGAGTACTGTTTTTTGTGTTTATGACAGGCTCTTCGATTATTAATATTCCCGGTCCGCTCATTGGCAAGGCGTACAATGGGGCTTGGCTTTCCTTGCTTATTTCGGGGGCGTTAGGCTTTCTGATCTTGGCCGGCATTCTTTATTTGAACAAACGATATCCGGGCATGACGTTCGTGGAATATAGCCGCCAGCTTATGGGATCAGCGCTCACGGCTGTTTTTTCCGTGTTAACGATATCTTTTTTACTCCAAATGCAGTCGGGCATTGTCAACGATGTCGGGCTGTTTATGGTGAGCTCCATGCTAAGGGAAACACCGATATATGCGTTTAACTTTCTGATCTTTGCCGTGTCGGCAGTTACCGTATGCGCAGGTCTGGAGGTCATGGCTCGGATGTTTACCTTGACGATGATTCTGACAGCGGCGTGCATTATCTTGGTTTTGGTTATCGCTTTGCCCGATTACGATCCCGCACAGCTGCTCCCCATTATGCCGAAAGGCATTAAACCAGTGCTGCATGGGGCTTATTTCACCTTCGGTTTTCCATATGTAGAAGTGTTTTTATTCGGGATGCTGCTTCCATTTGTGAACAAAGGCTCGGCAAGCAAGCTGCCTAAGACAATGGTAGTTGCGCTTGGCGTTAATATTATGGTGCTTTGCGTTTCTACCGTTTGTGCCATTATGATATTTGGAAGCTTCGCGGGAGAAATGTCCTATGTGCTGTTTTCTCTGGCGCGTGTCGTTGAATTCGAGGACATCGTGCAGCGGATCGAGTCGATTATCGGCATGTCGCTCATCCTGGGCTCTTATATGAAAACGTCCATCACGCTTTATGTGCTCAACCTGTTCATTAGTCAGCTATTTGGAATTACTAAGAGCCGCGCGCTCGTCATGCCGCTCGCACTAATCGGTTTTTTAATGGGGCTGGTCAGCGTGGACAGCGCGACGGATTGGGGACGGGTCGTCATGGCCGTGCACCCGGTCTGGTCGTTTACGGCATTCGTGCTTCCGCTGGTGCTGCTGTTGATCATCTCCATGTTTAAGAAGCCGAGCGTATAGGACAGCTCTCTCTCGATTTCAGGTGAACCAAATATCACGGAAGCGAACCCAGCCGAGCGATTCCAGAGAAATGCCGCGCACGGATGGATGAAAGGCGGTTTTCAAATGCTTTCGGTAGAGGAACAGTAGACTGTGCCTTTCTTTGAGCTGCTCCTCGATGTCCATGAACATGTTTGTCCGCAGGCTTCGGTCCATCTCGCTTTGAATGGCGCGAATGCGCTGCTCCAGCATGTCATGAACATCCGGCAGCGCATGCTGCTGCATGCTTTTGTACAGGTCGATCAGCCTAAGCTCTCGATGCTCGTCCAGCATGATGGCGAAGAGCAGCAGATCGGCTGACATCCGTGCGGAGCCTTTGAACTGCTCGGCAGGAATAAGGCTGATTTCCAGCGGAATGCCGGACCGTTCACATACCTGCCTGATGATATCGGCATCGGCTGCATATTGCGGTATGGTTGCGAGCACTAGGCGTTCGCCTTTATACCCGGAGCTTGCCAGTTCGCGCTTAATCGTTGCAAGATCCGCTTCGGCATACTGCTGCAGCGGGTTTTCTTCCAAATCCGGCCAGAAGCTGTTCACGCCCTCAATAACGTCTCCCGACAACAGCTTTAGCAGCTCGCTCCGTTCAATCGCTTGGTCCACCGCGGCCATAATCGCCGAATTTGCGAGCAAGCCTTTCTTCTGCTCATTCACCGTAATGAATTTGCAAGTCATGCCTGATTGCCTGACCTGCTGCCAGCGTTCGGCTGCCATATCCGAGAGCCGTGCATTATGCATGATCTGGAAAGATTGCAGCTCAGCCTGATTCTCCCGCGTCGCCTCCTCCGCAACTGTCCATACCTCCACCCGATCCAGAAAGGCTCTTCCTTGAAAATAAGCGGCAAAAGCTTCTAAAATCCAAACGCCTTGTTCGTTGCCGGCAAGCCGGAACGGGCCGGTTCCAATCGGTTTGCTGCCGAATTGCTCGCCTGCAGCCGTGCAGGCATCCTGCGGGACGATGGATGCGCGGTTAGTGGTGAGAAATGCAAGAAAAGCTTCGTTCGGCTCAGCCAGCTGAATGCGGATCGTCGTGTCATCCGGCGTATCCATGGCAACGATAGCGGAGTATACCCAGCTGTATAGACCAAGTGGCGCAAGCTGTTTGAGCCGCTCAAGCGAATATTTGACGTCGGAGGAATCGAGCTCTCTTCCATGGTGGAACAACACCCCCTTGCGCAAATAAAAGGTCCACCTCGTACGGGTGGCGTCCACTTCCCACGCATGCGCCAGCTGCGGCAAGATCTGCTCACCTCGCGGATCGATGCGGACGAGCCCATCAAAGAGCTGATTGACGAGATGCGACTCGCCTGTATAATGGATCGCTGCCGGATCTAACGAGTAAATCGCCTGCGGCAGCGGAAACCGTAAAATATCGGTACGCCGTTTGCCCTGTACCTCGGAATGGAAACCGAACTGCCCGGAAAGCCATTCCTGAAACTTATCGCGTACGAGCGGAGATTCCTCATTCTGCTGGAGCAGCGCAAGCGCAGCGTTAAGATCCTGCTTTTGCATCATCTCCTGAGCCTCCTGAAGGGCGACCTGTTCCTTGCTCAGAAGGAAGGAGAGCGAGGAGCGATTGCCCCGTCCTCGTTTGGGCTCCCACACCAGCCACTCCTCCTGCTGCATGCGCTTCAGAAGAAGCACCATATTTCGATGTGTGCAATCAAGCAAATTCGCAAGCTCTTGCGTTGTTACTTCAAAGGGTGAATGCTCTTGTATGTTAGGAAAGGCACGCCTTATCGTTAAATAATGTCTGCGTATTTTCATGCAAAAGACTCCCTTGTTAAAATATGAAATTATCCAGTTATAACTTACACTTTTTGTTCTTGTTTTCTAGGTTACAATAAAAGGAGGAAATTAACAAATCGAGATTAAAGATGGAGAGTGCGACATGAGAGATCCGGCGCCATGGCAAAAAAAGTATGATCATATGCTTGTCCTTGCCCTTTTGTTCGGTCTAATGAGTCAGTATTTATTCGTAGGAGCGGCTGCGGGTGTTTCGGCTGTTTTATTTGTTGGAGGCTTTTACGGCTTGTTTTTCTATTCCATAAAAGGCCGCATGGGCGGTTTCGAGAAATGGCAGGGGCAGGTCCGCTCAGGCTGGCTGCTGTTTATTCCAATCATTTTGCTGACACTGACATATGTGCTATATAATAATTTGCTGTTCCGGCAGCTTAATCTATTCGCATTATTCGGTTTGATTACTGCTCAAACGGTGCTTCTGACCAGCAGCAGCGTCAAGCCGTGGTACAGTGGGATATTTTATACGGAGCTGTTATTTCTAGCTCTCATTAAGCCGTTTGCGTTTGTTAAGGTGCCCTTCAGTATTCTGAATGACAGGTGGAGAGGAACGGAAGAGAAAAAGACGAGGAGCAAGCTCGGCAGAGTTATGATGGGTCTGCTGCTGGCGGCACCGATTCTAATCGTTGTGATCGCTTTGCTGGCTTCGGCAGACGAAATCTTTTTGTCTTGGCTGCTGGAGATTCCTGGAGTCATAACTAAGTTTTCGCTGGGGAATGCGATTTGGCGGCTGATCGTTGCGGTCTTTTTCAGTTTCTATGCTTTCTGCTACATATGGGGATTGCTTTTCAGTAAAGCCATCGATACGACTGAGACAGCGGCTGTGAATCCGCAGGCAGCGGTGCTTAAACCTAGCGGACGTATTGAAATGGATCCAATCACCGCTGGAACGCTTCTGATTAGCATTAATCTGGTTTATATCTTGTTCGTTTTCATCCAGTTTTCGTATCTGTTCGGAGCGGCGAACGGCATGCTGCCGGAAGGCTCCGCGTATGCCGAGTATGCGCGCAGAGGCTTCTCGGAGCTCATCATGGTTTCTCTAATCAACATCATACTGCTGATGTGCGGGCTTCATTTGGTTAGGCGCGGCAGTGCCGCTGCGGAATGGATGCGCAAGCTGTCGCTTAGTGTGCTGATTGGATGTACGATCATTATGCTTGTGTCGGCTTACAGCAGGCTATCCATGTATGAGGAAGCCTATGGCTTCACTCAGACGAGACTGCTCGTTCATGGCTTCATGCTGTTTTTAGGCGTGCTGCTTGCTATAGCAATGCTTCGGATATGGAAAGAGCATTTCTCAATGGGCAAGGCTTATATTTACGTAACCATTACTGCATTTGTCCTGATGAATTGTATAAACCTGGATGCACGTATCGCCGCCAATAACGGTGATCGTTACGAACGTACGGGCAGCATTGATATGGCTTATCTGAGTACGTTGTCGACGGACGCGGTACCGGCGCTTCGGAAGCTGCAAGCGGAACAACCGCAGCTCGAGCAGCTTGGCGCCGTCATCGACAAGCTGCAAGAGAAGTCGCAGCGGCATAGTAAATGGCAGTCGTGGAGCGTATCGAAGCAGCGGGCGAAGTAGAGCTGTTGTTCGCTCTACTGCTGCGTTTGACCCGTCATACAAATCGGGTTATAGTCGATGACAGAAGCTTGTTTAATCGCATTCAATGCTATAGGAGAGCTAAGTTATTGATGCCATGAATGATTTGCTGGATAAATCATTAAAGTTGCGAATAGATGAGAAGTAAGGAGTTCGGTAGGGATGCGAATGACCAAAAAACGTTTGTTGGTGCTTATGCCTATTCTGATTGCGGCAGTCATTGTGTTTCTTTATTATGAGAACAACGCGATTGGCATTACGGAGTATCGGCTTGGCTCTGACAAGCTGCCGGGTGGATTTGAATCTTACCGCATCGTGCAGCTGACTGACCTGCACAGCAAGTCATTCGGCAAGGATCAAAGCACAATTACGCGCAAGGTAAAGAAGCTAAAGCCCGATCTTATTGTAATGACGGGTGATTTGGTCGACAGCAAACGGTACAATGCTGTAGTTAGCCTGATGCTCATGCGCAGAATGACCGAAATCGCGCCTGTGTATTATGTCACGGGAAACCATGAGTGGGGCTCTAGATTCCCTGCGCTGGCCAAAGGTCTGCGGGAGCTTGGCGTTCATGTTATGCGCAACGAGAGCGAGACCATAAAGCTGGGAGACGGAGAAATTCGTATAGTCGGCGTGGATGATCCGACCTTTAATCACGATGCGTATGATGATGTGAGCCGAATCAAAGAGCATATTGCGGTTGCGCTTGAGGACGTTGACCAATCGCAAGCATCCTATACGATATTATTGTCTCACCGTCCGGAGCTCTTCGCGGAATACGCGAAGCAGGACTTTGATTTGACCTTCTCCGGCCATGCCCATGGCGGGCAGGTTCGGTTGCCGTTTCTTGGCGGTCTGGTCGCGCCCGGACAAGGCTTTCTGCCAAAGTATGACGGCGGCAAATATACGGAAGGCGGTTCTACGATGATCGTAAGCCGGGGGCTGGGGAACAGCATTATTCCGCAGCGTCTGTTTAACCGGCCGGAGGTTGTGCTGGTTGAGCTAGCCCGTGCAGATTAATCGATAATATGAGCCTGCGGAATGGTTTTCGCTTGCATGATGTGGTAAGCTTTAGTCCTATATTGAATGAGGACGTGAGTGACCGTGATCAGTATTACCATTCCAACGCCGGATGTATCCATTACGAAGCAAAGCAATCCCCAGTTAAGCCATATTTATGGCTTTACGGATTTCATCCAAATCCCGCGGGATAAGGGCGGATTTTTTATGTTTTACAATGCCAAGGACGAGCTGTTGTTTGTCGGAAAGGCAAGAAAGCTTAGACCGAGAATCAAGAAGCATTTCGAGGATACCGTTTCGGTGATGAAGAACTACCGCGATGAAGTGACCAAGATTGAGGTTTGCATCAATGAAGATCCAGTTGAACGGGAAATTTATGAAACCTATATTCTAAACAAGCTCAAAGCAAAGTATAACGTGGAAAAGGTGTTGTACAAATAACGCAAGCACAATATGACTGAAGCATTCGGTTACGGAAGGAGTCTAAGGACTCTTTCGGCATATCGGATGCTTTTTTTATAGGAGTCGGTCTACGTTTTTTTTTGCCGGTTTAAATGTACGCTTTATCACTTGAATGGTCAAATCAATACGAAACTGAAAATATGGCCGGGTTTACATTAATGTGAAAAAGCTAAATGCTTTCAATGCAAGAGATGATACTTCGAATATAAGAGATGATTCTTCGATTGTTAATGATTCTATGGCTGAACCGTTAGCCTTAGGGAAGGCCCGTATTTTATTTTGGCAGACATGCGCCGGAAAGGGCTCCATGACAGTCAATCTGCGGCTGCGCCGTTTATTAAATCGGATATCGTCGTTAAGGTTGTTGGGAGGAAGCGAATAAAAAACAAAAGGAAAACGATAAGTTAAGGCAGTCTGCGGCGGCAGACTGCTTCTTTATGTCCTGAAACACTGTGAACAAAAAGGTTTAATGCGGCGTTTAACCCTGACATAATGCTGTCAGGGTGGAAGGCTTAATATTAGAAATGTAAAGGAAAGCAACGAAGCAACCCCAAATCCGAGGAGGCTATTCCAATGACAACTTCTAAAAACAACCTGATTGCTAACGCTATAGTTACTGAGATTTACCCTTTTCAAATTACGATTCCACAGGCGGATCTTGATGATCTGCGTAATCGCTTAGCGAATTCGCGCTGGCCGAAGGCAAGGCAGGAGGCAGGGTGGAAATATGGGGTTTCGTCGGACTATGTGAAGGAACTGGCTGAGTATTGGATGAACGAATATGACTGGCGCAAGCATGAGGCCCGGTTAAATGAGATTCCGCAATTCACGACTGCGATTGACGGTGCCAACATCCATTTCATGCATGTACGCTCGCCTGAGCCTAATGCAATGCCGCTTCTGCTCACGCACGGCTGGCCAAGCTCGATTGTCGAGTTCTGGGATCTGATCGGCCCGCTTAGCAATCCCCGCGCGCATGGCGGCGATCCAGCGAATGCCTTCCATCTTGTTATTCCATCGGTGCCGGGCTTTGGTTTCTCAGGCCCAGAGCTGGATGTAGGCTGGAACATTCCCCGCATTGCAAAAGCATGGACGGAGCTCATGAGTCGTCTGGGCTACGAGAAATATGGCTCGCACGGCAGTGATTGCGGCGCGCTTGTGTCCCGCGAGTTGGGCATCCAAAAGCCGGAGGGACTGGTCGCCATTCAAGTGCTGCAGCTGTTCTCCTTCCCATCGGGTGATCCGTCCGAAATGGTGGATCTATCCGAGGACGATCTGAGTCGCCTGCGGTTTCTGGCTAATTTCCATGAGCGCGCCGGGTATAATGCGATACAGCAGACCCGTCCGCAGACGCTCGCTTACGGGCTGGCGGATTCGCCAGCCGGCCAGCTAGCTTGGATCGCGGAGCTGTTCAATGGCTTCGGCGACCATATCGATTTCATCGATCGCGACGCGCTTTTGACGAATGTGATGATCTACTGGCTGACGAACACGGCGGAATCCTCTGCACGGCTATATTACGAGAATGCCCATCAGCAGGAGCCGTCCTCGCAAGCTGTGAACACGACGCCAACTGGAGTATCCGTATTCGGCCATGATTTCAAATCAATGAAGCGTTTCGCGAATCGTGACAATACGAATATCGTACAATGGTCGGAGTTTAAGCGGGGTACTCATTTTGCGGCTCTGGACGCACCTGATTTGCTCGTTCCCGAGCTTCAAGACTTCTTTCGCCGCTATCGATAAATGAATCGAGGCAGGGTATAGGCAGGTTAGCGTAGAAATATAGATTTGTATTCGTGTAGAAATATAGATTTGAAATCGAAATGGAATAGCATTAAATGAAAATCAAATCGAACAGGCAGAATAAATCAATCCGGAGGAGAGCCTCGAATGAAGCTGGACCGTTTGCTCGCCATCACGATGGCATTGCTGAATCAAACCCGCGTAAGTGCGACCGAGCTGGCTGAGCGCTTCGAGGTTTCCTTGCGTACCATATATCGGGACATGGAAGCCATTAATCAGGCTGGCATTCCAATCGTGTCCTTCGCCGGCTCAGACGGGGGGTATGAAATGATGCCCGGTTACCGGATCGAAAAGCAAATGTTATCCTTGGATGATTTTACGGCAATTTGCTCCGCGCTGCGCGGTGCGAAGTCGGCGACAGGCAGCTCCGATATAAACGGTTTGCTGGAGCGGGTGGGCGCGCTAATGCCGAAATCGGTAAGCTCAAACGCTTCCGTACCAATCGATATGGATTTTCAGCCGGTTCCGAACGATAAAGAGAAGATTGAGCCTCTTCATACAGCCATCAGAGCGCTTAGGCTGGTTCACTTCAGCTACCTGGACAGCAAAGGACAGGAAACGGAGCGGATGATTGAACCGATGGGGCTTTTCCTCAAAGGTTATGTATGGTATTTGTACGGCTATTGCCTGACGAGAGCGGACATCCGCGTATTCAGACTTTCCCGCATTCTTCATTTACAGAGCTTGTCCGAAACCTTTGTGAGACGAAACTACACGCTGCAGGATGTTGAACAGCAGTTTATGGGGCAGGCGAATTTCCAAAAGGTGAGAGCGGTGCTGCGCTTCCAGCCGGCAGTGCGGACGAGGGTGAGGGATGAATTCGGCTTTGACGAGGTAACGGATCATCCGGATGGGACGATGTCTGTTATCGCTCACTACTCCTCGGCGGAGCGTGCGGTTCGCAATATTTTGAGCTATAGCAGCCATGTGACGGTGCTTGAGCCTTCGGAATTAGTGGAGGAGCTGATTCGTCATATTACGAATATGGCACGTAACTATCGAATAAACTAATCGTCCAGCAGGACAAAAAGAGACCCACAGCATACGGTGCTGTGGGTCTTCACTATATATATTACAAAAGGGGGTTGTTTTTATTATAGGCGGTCTTCATTAAAACGAGATGAAAATTAGATTTCATGTTTATTACAAATGTTTGGAAATGGTTGTCATATTCAGATACATATATGGAAGAACCGGCGAATAGACTGGTCTAAAGCGTGTGACTTGTCCATCATTTATGCCGGAGAGGATGAAAAAGGAACATATGAAGCAGCCACAATCGAATATTGCGATTATTGGAATAGGAACGGCCGTACCTCCTTATTTGGTCGATCAGGCCGATACAGCCCGGAGGCTGACCGATGCGTTAATCGATAAGCCGGACTCTGCCCGCTGGGGCAGGCGGATTTTCAAGCAATGCGGCGTACAGAGCCGCTATACGTGCGAGCCGAATTTGCTCGCGGAGGCTGCCGAGTGCCGCTACCTGCCAAGCTCGTCCGCCGATAAAGCGCCCTCGACTGCTGAGCGAATGGGTATCTACAAACGGGAGTCGGTCCCGCTCGCCCTGCAAGCGGCCAGGCAGGCCTTGGCAGATGGGGAGGTTGATCCGGCTGATGTCACGCATCTGATAACGGTTAGCTGCACGGGTCAATTTCTGCCTGGGCTCGATGCCGCTCTAGTTCATCAATTAGGCTTGCCGCCTGCCATAACCCGCATTCCGCTTAATTTTCTAGGGTGTGCTGCCGGGCTTAAAGCGATCGGATTGTCCCGTCAAATCGTCCTAAGTGATACTGCCGCTCAAGTATTGATCGTTTGCGTCGAGCTGTGTACGCTGCATATTCAGCCCTCGGGCGATAAAGAGTCGCTGTTTGCCGCTTCTTTTTTTGGCGACGGGGCATCGGCTTGTCTGGTTGGGTCAACGAAGCCGCATGTTAAGCCTATATTTACGCTTGGTCAGGAGAGGTCGATTCTGCTACCGGACTGCGCGGATGAAATGGTATGGGAGGTTGGCAACCATGGCTTTGACCTGTACTTGTCTCCGAGTATTCCGAAGCTGATTGGGGAGCATATCCCGCCCGAGGTAGAGCTTCTTTGCGGTGATGAGGAGCCTGAACTGTGGGCAATTCATCCGGGAGGCAAGGGCATTATCGATATTTTGCAAAACAAATTCGAGCTTACGGATGAACAAATCTCGCATAGTCTCGGTGTGCTGCGTGACTATGGCAACGTGTCGTCCGCGACGATTCTGTTCGTGCTGAACGCAATGAGGCAGCATCTTCATGAAAGCGGATCGGAGGCGGTCACTGGCATCGCGCTGGCTTTCGGTCCGGGACTCACTGCCGAAATGATCAAGATCGCTTATGTGCCTGCCTCTCTGGCGGGGGATGAGCAGCGGAAGACGGATGGAGCTTATGTCTAGAGAACTGCGCAGCCGTTCGACTGCTGAGGAGTTGATGGATGATTTCTCGCAAGGAGGGCCAGAGCTAAGCGAGGCGCTTCGCCATTTACGAAGGCTGAACCGAATCTTTTCGGCAGCCGCGCCTACTCTTTATGGCGTAAAGCAGCTATGGGCGCAAGCAGGCAAGCCGCGAAGCTTGTCCATTCTGGATGTTGGCGCCGGCTCGGGGGACGTGAACAGGCAGCTGTTGAAATGGGCGGATAAACAAGGCATTGCTCTTGCCGTCGAGCTTGTTGATTTAACCGAGGAGGCTTGCTCGGAGGCGCGTCGTTATTACGAAGGTGAGCCTCGAATCAAGGTTGTGCGAAGCGATTTGTTTGGCTTGCCGGAGGGAAGGGCGGACATCGTGACCGCGACGCAATTTCTTCATCATTTTGACGAGGGCGAGCTTCCCCGCGCAGCTCGCTGCATGCTGAGAGCCTCGAGGCTCGGCGTCGTTATTAATGATATCCATCGACATTGGCTGGCTTGGGCCGCCGTATGGCTGACGGCGCGGCTTCTTTCTTCCAACCGTTATATTGTCCATGACGGGCCTTTATCGGTGGCGAAGGGCTTTCGCGCTGAAGATTGGAAGAAGCTCGGGCAAGAGCTTGGCATACCGGACAAATATTACAGCTGGAGACCGTTATTTCGATTTGCGGCTGTCATAGGCAAGAATCAGGCAAGCAGAGGTGATGGAGCTGAGCGAAATGACGAGAATGTATGACGCAGCCGTGCTTGGAGCAGGCCTTGCGGGCAGCAGCTTAGCCAAATCGCTTGCTGGGCAGGGATGGGACACGCTGCTGCTTGATCGTAAGCCATTCCCGAGACATAAGGTGTGCGGGGAATTTCTGTCTCCAGAATCGCAAAGCACGCTGGATGCGGTAGGGCTAGGTAATACCATCTTTGCTTTGGACCCGGTCAGGATCAGTCTCATACGGCTTATATTCGAGAATGGTGCCGAGCTGGAGATCCCTCTTCCCGGACCCGCTTTAGGACTAAGCCGCTACTCGCTCGATTCGGCTCTTCATCATGCTGCTGAGCAGGCTGGCGCCAGCCTTTGGACGGCAACGACCGTTACGGCCATTCGCTCAGCGAAGCACGGCTTTAGTGTAGACATTAAGCAAAATGGGCAAAGCGGCACGGTGGAAGCAAGGACTGTTATTGCGGCATGGGGGGCGAACGGCCATGCGGGTCTGCCCGGCTATCGCCAGCAGGATTCCTCGAAGCCTTCTTATATCGGCGTCAAATCCCATTTCCGTGCGCTTGCGCTGGAGCCTGTCATTGAGCTGTATTTTTTCAGGGGCGGATACATGGGAATATGTCCAGTCGAAGGTGGCATCTTAAACGTCTCGGCGCTGCTGCGGCGAGATGCATTCTCGCCTGCAGGCCAATCGGTGCTTTCAATGATAAAAGCCGCAGCCAGGCGCAATCCGAGACTGAACCGTAAGCTTGCGCTCGCTGAAGCAGTGCCCGGAACGCAGGCAGCGGTAGCTCCCGTTCAATTGAGCCGAAAGCTGGCGACATGGGAGGGTCTGCCGCTGCTTGGCGATTCTGCTGCGATGATCCCGCCGCTTTGCGGGGACGGTATGTCGATGGCGCTCCGATCTGCCTCGATTTGCGCCCCGCTTGCGGACCGCTGCTTGCGCGGCGAGCTTTCTGCGGCAGAGTGGGAGCAAGCTTATTCGCGTTCGATTCGCAAAGCATTCAAGGGACCGCTGCAATGGGGACGATTTCTGCAAGGTCTGCTTAGCATGCCGAGTGCGGAGAGCTGGCTGCCCCATGCCGCAAAACTGGCTCCCGCATTAACGCGGCATATCGTGCAGGCCACCCGATTGAAGCCGTTATAGGACAAGCGTGATGCAGAAGGGAGCAGACCAATGGGAATCGTTCGTTTCGCGTTTTTTTCCTTCCATTTCCCCAAAACGATGCTCCTGTTCTGGTCCGTCCTCCTTATCTTCGGAGGCTTCTATGCATGTAAGCTCGATGAAGTGGTGCAGGATCATGGCTTGTACCCGGATAGTGGCGTCTTTGCGCAGGTTGAACAAGCGCTGGCAAAGGATTTTAACCAGGCAGCTGCGCCAATCATCCTAGTGTTTGAGAAGGAGGATAAGATTGCAGCATCTCGGTTTAATTGGTTTATTGAGCAAACGCTGTACCGGCTAGCGGGAATCGACGGCTTGCAGGAGATGGTTTCTCCGCTTAAGCATCGCGAGATGGCCAAAGGGAATTACGCCTATGCGATTCTGGATTTCTCGAAGCCGGCCAACCGGATGGCGGCTGTGCTGGAGCAGCTGGAAGACCGGCTCCCGAGTTACGAAGGCATTTCGGTGAAGGCGACGGGCAAAGCGGTCGTGCAGGCGGACGTGAACAAAGCCAGCCATCGTGATTTGGTCAGAGCTGAGGCAGTTGGCATTCCGCTTGCATTCGCTGTGTTATGGTTCCTATTCAGAAAAAAAGCGACTGCGCTGCTTCCGATCGTTATCGGGGTGTCAGCGGTGATCGTTGCGATGGGAATCATGTACGGCATAGGGACAAGGCTTTATTTGTCCAACTTTGTCCTCAATGTCATTCCGATGGTGGGACTTGCATTAAGTATCGATTTCGCACTTATGCTGATCAGCCGTTTCCGCAAGGAGCTGCTGGAAGGGATTGTTCCTGCGGAGGCGTTAGAGAAAACGATGAGAACGGCGGGAAGGGCAGTCTTTGTGTCGGCGGCGTGCGTATTTCTGGGCCTGCTAAGCTTCATATGGATTCCGCTCCCGATGTTTTCCTCTATCGCGGTCAGTGCGATGACCGTCGTAGCTATATCCTTGCTGGCGGCTTTTACGCTGCTGCCCGCTTTGCTCGCACTAAGCGCGCCATCGCTTCTGGTAGGAGGACAGTCACGTGGCAAGGCAAGCTCGCTTCTGGCAGGAGGACAGTCACGTGGCAAGGCAAGCTCGCTTCTGGCAGGAGGACAGTCACGTGGCAAGGCAAGCTCGATTCTGGCAGGAGGACAGTCACGTGGCAAGGCAAGCTCGCTTCTGGCAGGAGGACAGTCACGTGGCAAGGCGAGCTCGCTTCTGGGAGGAGGACAGTCACGTGGCAAGGAGAGCTCGATTCTGACAGGAGGACAGTCACATCGCAAAGCAAACGGCTATGCGGGCTTTGTGGATATGCTCTCCCGTTTCGTAATGCGAAGACCGGCAATAACTTGTTTATTTGCAGGTAGCATATTGTTGCTTGGCTTATATCCTTTAGGTACGATGCAAGTGGCTATTCCAGATGAAGGCTCCTTGCCGCGAACGTCGGATTCCCGTGCAGCAGCGGAGTCATTTAAGACGGTTTTCGATCAATCGGCTGCATCTAACATCATCATTCTGGTGGAAGGCAAACGCCTGTTTCTTCAGCTTTCGGATTGGAATGCTGCGTACGGGCTTGTGAATCAATTGCAGAAGGATCATGCCGTAATCAAGGTAGATTCGATTTTCTCACGGACGGGGCTCTCTCCTAAGCAATTGTTTGAGGAGGTTGCGAATCCGCTGCAAAGCCGTAAGTATGGGGCTTTGCTGGAACCTTTTTTGAACGGGGATCGGATGCTGCTGCATGTTGCTTTAGCTCAGGATTCTTCTATGGAAGAAGCCGTACGGTGGGTGAAGAAATGGGAGGGAAGAGATTGGATATCGACGCTGGCTTTCAAGGTTGGTGGTGAGGCTAAATACCAGCAGGAGGTGTTCGATCGGGTACTGGGAAGCTTAGGATACGTGCTTACCTTCATCCTGTTATCGAATTTTATCGTGCTGCTCATCGCCTTTCGATCCGTTCTGGTCGCGGTCAAAACGATTCTGCTCAATCTGCTGAGCATGGGAGCGGCATTTGGCGTGCTTGCTATTATTTTTAGCAGAGGCAGCTTTGGCATAGAACCCAGCAGCATCGCGATCATGATTCCGGTTTTTATTTTCGGACTCGTATTCGGCATCAGCATGGACTACGGCGTGTTTCTCGTATCGCGGATTAGGGAGGAATATGAGCGTACGGGCAATAACGAGCAAGCAGTGCGCGTAGGGCTGGCTTCCGTCAGCGGTGTCATTGCTTCAGCGGCTGCTATTATGATTGCGGTGACGCTCCCCTTTGCGCTTGGCGAGGTTGCGGGGGTGAAGCAGCTTGGTATCGGCATCGCAACAGCGATTTTTATTGACGCGACGATCGTTCGGTTGCTGCTTGTGCCTTCCTTGATGGTGATGCTTGGCCGATGGAACTGGTGGATACCGAGATGGCTAAGGCGCTAATATCATCAGCTTAATTCCAAATAAATCCACTATTTTTCATGCAATAGAAACCTGACATGGCAGCCGACTGGGGGAGGCTACGATGTACATAGTGCAACAGAATCGCGTTTATGAGCGAATAATCGCAGGAAATGAGGCATTCTGTTGCAGAAACTACAACGTAGCAAGAGAGAGGTTACTTAAACGACGAGTAGAGTGTACAAAGTGCAGCGTAGCTTGGTCTCGCTAAGTGGATAATCATGTTGCAGGGTAGCTTGGTCTMGCGTATGGTGAACAGTCCTATTGCAACGTAGCTTTTTCCTACRTAGGGCGAAAAGGCACAATTCACTCACCAATCGATTGTAGTATGTAGCGTACATTGCAATTCATGCAATAGAAACCTGACATGGCAGCCGACTGGGGAGGCTACGTTGTACAAAGTGCAGCAGAATCGCGTTTATGAGCGAATAATCGCTGTAAATGAGGCATTCTGTTGCAGAAACTACA
>NZ_JBFRGD010000029.1:0-76977 GCF_052115165.1 Paenibacillus sp. 2TAB23 | reverse complement strand
CAACACGCTACGTTTGGTGGCGATGGCGGAGGGGAACCACGCGTTCCCATACCGAACACGACCGTTAAGCCCTCCAGCGCCAATGGTACTTAGACCGCAGGGTCTTGGGAGAGTAGGACGTCGCCAAGCACGAGAGACCTATCGCATGTAATGCGATAGGTTTTTTGTTTGTTCTGACATTAAAAATACGTCATAAAACCAAGAGGCCATAGAACGCTCTACGTGAGCATCTAAGGCCTGGCTACTATCGACGGTAATAAGAGGCCTCTTTGGACTCAAGCCGGAGCACGCCATCGTTCTGTTCTTTACGAAATGAGAAGGATAGAAGCAAACGCGGAATGAGCAGCCATAAATGCCAGCTTACGATGCTTATCATCAATGATTCCTTAACCCAAGGATAAAGAAGTGCTACAGTACACAAGCCAATCCAGAACATATGACGATGCACACGGCGAAATAAAAGCAGTTTAATATCATTGGCAGGTTTGAATCCGATCCATGGGGGTGCAATTCTCCAAATCCATTTGCGGTCGGCAGCCTCGTCTACTCCAATAAAAGTAACAAGAATAATCGCGATATGTATGATTTGTACGACTGCAAATCCGAATAACCAGGAGAATAATCCGTCCATTTGATACATAAGCACTTGAAAAGCGAGGAAGATCGCTGCTATAAGTATGTGGCTCTGGATGAGCTCAGGACGAATAATCGTTCGTTTTACAAGCTGGTATTGATAAATGGTAGCATTTTTTTGCTCGGATAATTTTTGATGCATAGTTAGGCTTCCTTTCTTTATCAACCTGACAAGTGACTCTCGTTAACTATATCGGTATTTACTGGCTAACTATCCATAGCGTTGACGAAACAATTTTCTTGAAACAGTAACCATTAGCCCAGATGGGGCATACGATATATAAATATTTGAAATGCACTATGAAACAAGTATAAAAAGATAGACTATGTGTCATAATAGTAGCTATATAGGAACAAGCAGAAAGCGGGGATTGTTATGGACGATAATCGCGAGTATCAATGCAATATTTGCAGCGAAACGAAAGAAGAAGGTCAAGGAATTCGGATTGTGACGGGCTTCATATGCGAAAGCTGTGAAACGGAAATGGTCAAAACGGATGTTAAGGATGCCAAGTATCCTTTTTTTATCCATCAAATGAAACAGATATTTTTAGGTAAAAATGCATGAGCGGTTTCTGATTACAGAAGCTGCTCTTTTTTTGTATGAGGTTAAGGTACAATAGAGTAAACCATTATTAAGTATGCATTTTGAAGGGATTGTCATCTTTTAATGAAGCCATTTATAGCACCTGTATTCAATGCTCTACTCCAGCATGCCAAATCAGCAGGTACGGGATTCCACGTGCCAGGCCACCATGGAGGAAAAGCACTCAACCAACCTGAATGGAAAGATTCAACGAATACGAAGGTAATTGAATATCTTCATAAAGTTATGGAGATCGATATGACAGAGCTTTCGTCAACAGATGATTTGCACCATCCCGAGGCCTCAATTAAAGAAGCTCAGCAATTAGCGGCTCGTACATTTGGCTCAGATGAAACTTATTTTTTGGTAGGCGGCAGTACATCAGGGAATATTGCTTTGCTGCTTACAATCTGCGAACCGAACGACTTAGTAATTGTACAGCGCAACGTACATAAGTCTGTTCTTAACGGCTTGCGATTAGCAGGAGCTCGTGCTGTGTTTCTATCGCCCGAGCTGGAATCGCGTTCTGGATTAGCGACCATACCTTCCGTTCAGGATGTAAAAGCAGCGCTTTCTAAATACCCGGAGGCGAAAGCAGTCTTTTTATCCAATCCTAATTATTATGGTATGAAGGTTAATCTTGCTCCATATGCAGAGGCTATTCACCATTATCACATACCGTTATTAGTTGATGAGGCGCATGGAGCGCATTTTGGCATGCACAGCGACTTTCCGCGGTCTGCATTATCTGAGGGGGCAGATGCAGTCGTACAGTCGGCTCATAAGACGCTGCCTACTTTGACTATGGGGGCTCTGCTTCATGTACAAGGTGGCCGAATCGCGAGAAGCGAGTTAAGCCAGTCACTGGCAATGATTCAGAGCTCAAGTCCTTCATTTCCGATTATTGCTTCTATTGATATTTCCCGAGCAATGATTGATTCGTTAGGACCAGCAATGTTCGAGCAAAGTTTGAAAACGGCGGAAGCCTTTCGTACGTGGTTAATCAGCCAAGATACCGACATTTGCGAAATGATAACAGAAAGAGGAACCATGCCTGAATTAAGCAAGGATCCTTTGAGGGTCGTGCTTTTTGACAAAACAGGCAAGCATACGGGCTTCGAGCTGCAGCAAATACTGGAGTCGCATGGTTGTTATATAGAAATGGCAGATCCCCGTTATATTGTTCTGGTTTTAGGCATTCAAACTTCGTTGCATGATATACAGAAGCTTCAAAATGCAATTGTACAGCTGAACGAGAGAAGTCCAAAGATGCAAGGTAATAAGGAGCGAGGAAATAATCCTAGCCTCGTTAAACCTGACGAGAACCCGATTTCGGAGCCTGTTTCGTTTGCCAGAGCTGGGTTTAAAAATAAAGCAATACAGCGTATACCATTGGAAGAATCTGTGAATCATATTTCGGCTGAGTTAGTTGTACCATATCCGCCAGGCATTGCCGTACTCTATCCGGGTGAAAAAATTACGTCAGCAGCGATAATTCGCATTAAGGAGCTGTCGGTGATGGGTGCTAAGTTCCAAGGCGCCAGCGATGGGCAAATGAAAACAATTGCGATATACCGAGAATAGACAGATTGGACAGATGCTTTTGAAAAATGAAGTATTTCTTCATTGTACAAGGCATACTGCTTTGTTAATATAGAAGAAAGTATAGTTAACATAAACGTTAGGAGAAGCCTTAGCTTTGAGAAAAGGTATTTTCATCACCATAGAAGGCGGCGAAGGAGCCGGCAAGTCGACACTGATTGAACAGCTTTCGAATATAATGCTTCAAAGAGGGGTAGCGGTTATAACAACGCGAGAGCCTGGCGGGATTCCAATTTCGGAGCAGATCCGGGGCGTTATTTTGGATCGAAGTCATACAGCAATGGATGCTAGGACAGAGGCGTTGCTTTATGCAGCAGCCCGTAGACAGCATTTGGTGGAGAAGGTCGCACCGGCGCTGGTGCAAGGAAAAATGGTCATATGCGATCGGTTCGTAGATAGCAGCTTAGCTTACCAAGGGCATGCTCGCGGTTTAGGGATGGATGAGGTATGGTCCATCAATCAATTTGCGATCCAGGATCTTATGCCAGATTTGACCATTTACATGGACATTTCTCCAGATGTCGGTCTTAAGCGAATCGCCGATGCTTCCGAACGGGAGATTAACCGATTGGATCTTGAAAAACATTCGTTTCATGAAAAGGTAAGAGAAGGCTATCTGCAGCTGTTGCAGCAAAATCCGGATCGAATGGTGTTAATTGATGCCGAACAACGTCCGGAAATGGTGTTTAATGACGTTTTAGAAGCAATCGACAGTCGATTTGCAGGATTTTATGCAACCGATGTCAAACTTTAAAGAATAGACTTTTTTATTGCACTCAGTATTTTCTTTGAGACCGTTCTCAAAGGGACATACGGGCGATGAATATGAGTAAGAACCATCAATAACCTATTCTAATAGTAGTCAAGGGGGAATGAAGATGAAATTAGTAATCGCGGTTATTCAAGATAAGGATAGCAACCGACTGTCAAACGCGCTTGTGCGCGAAGGGTTCAGAGCAACAAAGCTTGCAAGTACTGGTGGATTCCTGAGAGCGGGCAATACTACCTTTATGATCGGTATAGAGGACGAAAGAGTACATGAGGTATTGCAAGTAATAAATGCGAATTGCAAAGTGCGAGACCAACTGGTTACTCCTGTATCACCGATGGGTGGTTCAACCGATTCATATATCCCTTTTCCCGTCGAAGTTCAGGTTGGGGGCGCGGCAGTATTCGTCATACCAGTTGAACGATTCGAGCATTTCTGAATGGGCGTGACAAACGATGAAAATTGATCAGGGTTTTAGGCCATTAGGGCAAAACCGTACAAATAACGATGCGTCAACCAAGCAGGTTCAGCCTAGAAGTTTTGCGGACGTCATGGTACAACAGGATGCTGATCGCACTGCGGAACAGCTGCAGCTGAAGCTGCAGGATATTCACAGGCAAGGCGAGCGGCTGAGCCGAATAATGACAGTGCGTGAATTAAAGCTGTACCGTCAAATGATTAAGAAGTTTTTGGAAGATACGGTCAGGCGCGGTGTTGTGTTGAAAGAAGTCAAAGGCTTTGATCGCAGAGGACGTATCAAACGATATAAGCTTTTGGATGAGATTGATGCCACACTGGTTGCTATGGCCGAGGACTTGCTTGACAGCGAACAAGGAAGAATCGACTTGCTTAACAAAATAGGCGAGATAAGGGGTCTGTTAATCAATTTGTTGTTTTGATTAGCTGGCCGTAGGGAAAGGTAAGGAACGGCTATGAGCCTTGAACAAATTCCAGGGCAATGGAAAGCACAGCGAATTCTCTCGCATGCACTGCAAAGCGGAAAAGTTTCACACGCTTATTTATTTAATGGACCTTCAGGCACTGGGCGTATGGCAATGGCTCGTGAATTCGCGAAGGCGCTGTTCTGTACTGCAGGAGGCGCAGACTCATGCGGAGAGTGCCTGGAGTGCAGAAAGTTCGAACATGGGAATCAAACGGATTTAACGATTGTAGCCCCTGATGGCCAATCGATCAAAATCGACCAAATTCGAGAACTGCAGCGTGATTTCTCCTATCGCAACAGCGGAACAAAGCGAAAGGTATATATGATCGAGCAGGCTGACAAGATGACGATGCAGGCGGCAAACAGCCTGCTTAAGTTTTTGGAGGAGCCCCTGTCACCGGTTGTTGCTATATTGATAACGGATAATGGACAAGCTATTCTTCCAACAATCCGATCGCGTACGCAGTGGGTTCCCTTTCTCCCAATGCCGCCTGAGAGCATGCTGCAGGTTCTAATAGCTGAAGGTGCACCATCCATTTTGGCTCGAACGGCAGTCCATTTAACTTCCGGACTGGATGGTGCGAGACAATTTCTCCAGCAGAATCAGTTTGCAGAAATTAGAACCCTAGTGATACAATTAGGCAAGGAGAGTTTGACCCGATTCACCGCGGCGATGATCACTGCTGGACAGCAGCTATTCAAAACAGATTTAGTGGAGCACACGCAGCTGCTGCTGTCGTTATTAGTTATATGGTTTAAAGATTTGATACAGTTCCAGGCCGGAAGGCAGGACAACATCGTTTTTATAGATCAGTTGGATTGGTTAAGCAAACATGCCTTCAATCGTTCATTCGCAGGCTGGGTGTCCTGCATCGAGCATACGTTAGAAGCGAGTAAGCGTATGCGCGCAAATGTTACGCCTCAGCTCGCATTTGAGCAACTATTGGTAAACTTACAGGAGGGCTAATTCTTGTATAATGTCATCGGTGTCCGCTTCAAGAAAGCGGGCAAGATCTATTACTTTGATCCGGTTGAGCATCCCGTGGATAAGGAGCAACATGTTATTGTTGAAACAGCACGCGGAATCGAATACGGTAAAGTGGTGGTGGGACAGAAGCAAGTCGGTGAATCGGATGTCGTTCTTCCTCTTAAGAAAGTGATACGTATTGCGAGCGATGTGGATGCGAAAGTTGTTGAAGAAAATCGCGCTGCAGCTAAAAATGCGTTTTCTACTTGTCTTGAAAAGATAAAAGGACATCAGCTGCGAATGAAGCTGGTTGATGTCGAATTTACGTTTGACCGCAACAAAATTATATTTTACTTTACGGCAGAAGGCAGAGTAGACTTCCGTGAGCTAGTTAAGGATCTTGCCAGCGTGTTTCGTACACGGATTGAGCTCAGACAAATCGGAGTTCGTGATGAGGCGAAAATGCTTGGCGGGATCGGCCCATGTGGACGAGTATTATGCTGCTCCTCTTGGCTGGGTGATTTCGAGCCCGTATCCATTAAGATGGCCAAGGATCAGAATTTATCGCTTAATCCGACGAAAATATCCGGATTATGCGGACGCCTCATGTGCTGCCTAAAATATGAGCATGACAATTACGAGAGCATCCGCGAGGAGCTTCCGGCAATTGGTAAATTCGTAGTCACCTCATATGGTGAAGGTAAAGTAACGGGTATTAACACATCCACCAAAAGCGTGTATGTGCAGTTATTTGATACACCAGGTAAACCGAAAGAACTGTCGATGGATGATGTCGTCATCAAATAAGCGGCAGAGTGCGATTCTCACGGGTGAGGTTACACTCACGCTTGAAGCTCTGGGGTGGGAACTTGGAGAAGAACAAGATTTTTGCGAAAATGGACGAGCTGGATAGCCAAGTAGGCGTGTTCCATAAGGAGCTTACCGATTTGAAGCAGAAGGTAAAAGAACTGCTCGAGGATAATAAGCGTCTAAGTGAGGAGAACAACCAGCTGCGTCAGTTGTTTAAGAGAGAAGCAGAGCTGGAGCGCGAAGTGGTTAAAGCGCCAGCCAAAGGCAAGAAGCCGGGTGTAAATCAAGAGGTTCTTCTTCCACCTGATCATGCTTTCGTAGAAGCAAGTGTCGCGATCGGAGAAGGACATGACAATTTGACCCGGCTGTACCACGAAGGATTCCACATATGCAACGTATATTACGGGCATTTGCGGACGGAGGGAGACTGTTTATTCTGTCTTTCCTTTCTAAATAAATAATGGAATCCATATCGACATGCCGTCCTTGCCGCAAGGGCGGTATTTTTATTCATATATAGCTATGCAATAATGAAAAAAAACCAGGACGAGGAGCGGCGTACAACGTGTCGGAACAAATAACTTTAGCAGCAAATGAACGGCTTGATGATCTCATGACAGAATCGGGCCTGAAAATTATACAAAGCAGGGAAGTGTTCAGCTTCTCGCTAGACGCTGTATTGCTTTCTCGTTTTGCAAGTATTCCGAAGCATGGTCGCATCGTTGACTTATGTACGGGAAATGGCGTTATTCCTATGCTGCTGACGACAAGAACGAATGCAAAGATCGATGCGGTTGAAATTCAACCAAGACTTGCCGATATGGCTAGAAGAAGCGTTGAGCTTAATCAGTTAACGGAGCAGATTACAGTGATTGAGCAGGATCTCAGATTGTATCCAAAGCTAGCGGGAAATGGGATATATGATGCAGTTACCGTTAATCCGCCCTATATGCCGGTCACAGCAGGTGAACAGAATGAAAATGAGCATTACGCAATAGCCAGGCATGAGATTCATTGTACGCTTGAGGATGTAGCTGAGGCTTGCTCGCGGCTTGTCCGTCCAGGCGGAAAGGTGTCAATGGTGCATCGCCCTTCAAGGCTGCTAGATATTGTTGAAACGATGCGCAAATGGAGACTTGAGCCTAAGCGCATTCAATTTGTTCATCCACATGCAAATGCTGAAGCTAATATGGTACTAATAGAAGCGATGCGTGATGGCAAACCGGATATTAAGCTTCTCCCGCCTATTATGGTTTATGAGAATGGGGTGCAAATCGTTTGAATATACAAAAAAGCTTTGCTGACGCAGCAGCTTCCGGTGTAGGCAGCCTTTATCTCGTCGCTACGCCAATAGGCAATCTAGAGGATATGACCTTCCGTGCGATTCGCACGCTTAAGGAGGTGCAGCTTATTGCAGCAGAGGATACGAGACAAACTCGCAAACTGCTTACCCATTTTGAAATACCGACGCGAATTGTGAGCTATCATGAGCATAATAAGCGGGCCAGCGGTCCTGAGCTGGTCAGATTGCTGCTAGAGGGACAATCGATTGCACTCGTTAGCGATGCGGGGTTACCGGCCATATCAGATCCAGGGGCAGACCTTGTGAAAGAAGCTATCGAGAATAACATTCCGGTGATTCCTATCCCTGGTGCAAATGCAGCATTGTCTGCCCTTATTATCTCGGGCTTGCCGACTGATCGTTTCTTGTTCGCTGGATTCCCTCCACGCGAGAAAAAATCATTAACCAAGTGGCTGCAAGAGCTGCATGGCCAAGCCGGGACTCTTCTATTCTATGAATCTCCGCATCGAATCAATAAAACGCTCGTTATTCTCCGCGAGGTTCTTGGAGATCGCCAAATCGCATGCGTAAGAGAGCTAACGAAGCGCCACGAGGAAGCCATACGCGGAACGATATCGGAATGTATAGATTGGTTTGAGGAGCATCCGCCTCAAGGAGAATTCTGTGTAGTTGTAGAGGGAGCAGGAGGAATAGGCGCAAGTGAGCAGCCAACCGCTGACATTTGGTGGTCGGACCTAGACCTAGCGGCACATGTTGCCCATTACGAGGAACAATACGACCGTAAGGAAGCAATTAAAAGAGCAGCGCTTGATCGAGGTTTGCCTAAGCGTGATGTATATAATGAGGTAAATAGATGATAATGAGTTAAAAAAAGGGAATGTGGACAAAAAAAGACCTTCCTGGCCGGGTTCAAGCACAGGAAGGTATCAAGGAGTATAAAAAAGGTTAGAATTAACAAGTTGATAAGTACAGTATAACCTATTTTTTTTATTTTGTCACAGGTGTTGGCATCTCTGACAAACAAATATGACAAACAATTTTTCCTTTAAAATAGGAAACGTTTTCTGCATTGCCGCAGAAGATACATGCAGGCTCATATTTCTTAAGCATGATACGCTCTCCGTCTACATAAATCTCAAGCGCATCTTTTTCACCTATACCTAGTGTACGACGAAGTTCGATCGGAATAACGACGCGTCCTAGCTCATCAACCTTACGAACAATACCAGTAGATTTCATCATAATCTATCATTGCCCCTCTCAAAATACGATTCGCCATCGTTCGACATAGTTTTTACTTTTAGTATTACTATAATACCAACGATTACCATAATAGTCAACTAAGAATATTGCTTATAAGTACCGTAGTAGTGAGAATTTGACTAGATACTAAGGTCATATTACTCTGTAATAGAATACAACAGCTTCGACAATTTGGAAACTAAATTACGACACTATTCGACATCATATTCAGTTAATGTGTCGAAAATATGAACAAAGGAGATGAGAGACGATGAAGCAACCGCTGACAGAAGAGAAAGTTTTTAAGGATCCCGTCCACAATTATATTTATGTTCAGGACCAGACGATTTGGGATTTAATCAATACAAAAGAGTTTCAAAGATTGCGCAGAATACGGCAATTGGGAACATCTTATTTAACTTTTCATGGCGCGGAGCATAGTCGATTTTCACATTCACTCGGCGTCTATGAAATTACACGTAAAATTATATCGCAGTTCGAGCGCAATGGTTATCCGGATTGGCCAGCTGAGGAGAAACTAGTCTCATTATGTGCAGCTTTACTTCATGACGTTGGCCATGGCCCATTCTCCCACTCGCTAGAAGAGGTATTCGACACGGACCATGAACAGTGGACCTGCAAGATTATTCTGGAGGATACGGAGATCAATCGGGTACTCCGTTCCGTATCTGAACAATTTCCAGAACATGTAGCCGCTGTCATCCAAAAAACCTATCCCAAGCCCATTGTCGTTAGTTTAATATCGAGTCAAATGGATGCGGACAGAATGGATTATTTGCTCAGAGATGCTTATTTTACCGGCGTTAACTATGGAACCTTCGATTTAGAGCGCATTTTGCGTGTATTACGGCCCTATAAAGGGAAAATTGTAGTTAAAGAAAGCGGCATGCATGCC
This sequence comes from Paenibacillus sp. 2TAB23, assembly GCF_052115165.1. Taxonomy (NCBI): domain Bacteria; kingdom Bacillati; phylum Bacillota; class Bacilli; order Caryophanales; family Paenibacillaceae; genus Paenibacillus; species Paenibacillus sp. 2TAB23. The sequence continues at coordinate 67,206 of NZ_JBFRGD010000029.1, read as the reverse complement.
GTTGAGCATTATTTAATGTCCCGTTACCAAATGTACTGGCAGATTTACTTCCATCCTGTTACAAGAAGCTCAGAAATTATATTACGTCAAATATTTCGTAGAGCACAGGAGCTTTATGTGGGTGGGTATGTTTTTGAATGGATGCCGACACCTATTATGCGGCTTATTCAGAATACAATGACGGTACAGGATTATTTGAAGCTGGACGAGGCACTGGTTCAAACGGCATTCACGCAGTGGTCGGAGGAGCCTGATCTTATATTAAGCGACCTTTGCTGTCGGTTTATGAACCGTCAATTATATAAGTACATAACCATAGATAATCCTGACGAAGCGCTATTAAATGAGATAAGCAATTGCTTCTCTTCTATAGGAATGAATCCCGAATACCATATGGAAATTGATTATCCATTCGACTTACCGTATGACGTTTACAGGCCGGACAAGAAAGAAGGAGAAAAGAAAGAAAAAGCGCCGATTTTGTTACTTGATGGCCAGGATGAAATAAGCGAAATATCTGCCAAATCCGACATCGTTCGCTCGATTACAGGACTGCATCAAGGCCAGTATCATCTCTATTATCCAGAGGAGCCGCTCAAAAAAAATATAAAGTCCATCCCGGATTCATTAAAAAAAATATTTAAACTTGATTGAAGGAGCTAACACGAACATGACATTGTTATTTGACACACACACTCATTTGGATTCATATAAATTTGACGAGGATCGTGACGAAGTGATTCAGCGTGCAAAAGATGCTGGAGTACACATGCTCGTTAACATCGGCTTTAACCGCGAAACGATCCCAACGACGATAGCACTTGCCGAGAAATATGATTTTATTTATGCAGCGGTAGGCTGGCATCCCGTGGACAGCATTGACATGCGACCAGAAGATCTAGAATGGATTGAACGGCTTTGCTCTCATGAGAAGGTTGTTGCCATTGGTGAAATAGGGCTTGATTATCACTGGGATACCTCACCTAAGGATGTTCAGCAGCGTGTATTTCGGGAGCAGATTCGACTAGCCCGCAAGGTTGGAAAACCGATTGTCATTCACAACCGAGATGCTCACGAGGATGTAGTTCGCATACTTCAGGAGGAGAATGCATCCGAAATCGGAGGTGTCATGCACTGCTTCTCAGGGAGCTGGGAGACAGCTAAGCAATGCCTGGATATGAACTTCTATATTTCATTCGGGGGACCCGTTACATTCCAAAATGCAAGGGTGCCAAAAGAGGTACTTAAACAGGTTCCACTCGACCGGATTTTGATTGAAACCGATGCTCCTTACTTGTCGCCTCACCCCTTCAGAGGGAAGCGAAATGAGTCTGCTTATGTACTGCGAGTAGCGGAGACGGCAGCAGAATTATTAGGCAAATCGGTAGAAGAAATGGCCTTAATTACGACCGAAAACGGTAAAAAATGTTTTGGTATTGTATAAAAACGAGAGAAAAGGAGAGAATGAGAGACCTTTATCGCGTAAAAACTGATTTTTATAGCGAATATCGCTTAATTTTTCCGTCTTTATCCACCTTTTTCGCTTAAATCGTCTTTTATCGTATCTTTACAATTCACCTCGTATGAGGGTATGATTCATCTCAGAGCTTTAAAATTTTGTATTGGATTTCCAGTTTGCGCTTAATCTCCAAGTTGGAGAGCGGGGGAACCAGATGCGGGAAAGTGTTCCGCGTTTTGAATTCTTCAGGGGTGAATTTTGCAGCCATTGCCATGAGCATTGTTTTGCGAATAGGGCGACTCTCTTGTCCGAATCCGTCAGCTAACCTCGTAAGCGTTATAGAGAGTGATCAACCTCGTGCATCCATTTTCTGTATCCCAGTGTAATCAATTACTCGGGAAGCCACGAAACAGATCCTCTGTCGACGGCTTCTTTTTATTTTCGAATAATCGAGAATTTGTCGACATAGGGATAAAAGATGGGGGTGCCTGGATCGATATAGCAGTTCTGGATTGCGTGCTTGCACGCCAATATACTATAGTCGCGTCAGTTGTATCATGCGTAACACTTGGCGGCGGGGCTATGAAGGAGGACCGATGAAGTGGGAATACTCCAGGTTAAGGACACCCATGGGAAACGATCATCCAGCATGTCTTTCGCATTGCGATGGAAGCGTGAAAACTTGCGTTTGATTCTTTTGAGTGCTATTATCTCAATCGCTATGACTTTCATGTTTTTGGTGTTGTTGTACGGAACGGCTGTCAAAAGCGTCTCCGTAGTAGTGAACGGACAAGAAACCATTGTAGAAACGAAGCAATGGGTCCTGCAACGCCTACTGGATGAACAAGCTATCGCAATTGGACCACATGATGAGGTGTCCATACCGCTTAATGCGGCTATAAAGGACGGAGATCGTATTGAGGTGACTCATGCGATACCGGTAATTGTGAAGGCTGATGGCAAGACCTCTACTGTGTACACGACAGAGAGAACAGTGCAGGCAGCGATCGAGGAATTACATATTCCAGTTCGTGATCAAGATAAAGTTCAGCCTCCGCTCCATACCGTTCTGGATAACGAACTTACGGTGACCGTTGTTCGCGTCGACACGAAGGTGGCAGAGTCCGAGCGCTCCATGCCATTTTTGATCGTGAAGAAGACAGACCCGACACTGGCTGCAGGCAAGGAAAAGCTTGTGCAGACGGGTAAGGAAGGTCTTATCGTAGAGAGTATCGAGAAGCAGTATGAGGACGGGGTTCTAATTTCGAAGAAAATGGTCAGCAAGGTTGTCCAGACAGCTGCTGTTGATCAGGTCGTAGCCATTGGAACGAAGAAAGAAGAGCCTAAGGTGACGGTTCTGTCTAGCAAGAGCCCGAGCGTTGCAACGCTAGCCAAAGGCGGCGTTAATTTCAAGGCCAAAAGCGTTCTTAAAAACGTTACATTAACTGCTTATTCAGCAGGCGTGGCTTCGACAGGGAAAGAAAAGGGTCATCCTCAATATGGAATTACAGCTTCGGGAACGCAGGTCCAAGAGGGACGGACGATTGCCGTAGATCCCAAAGTCATTCCAATCGGCTGGTGGGTATATATAGAAGGAATAGGTTTCCGTCGAGCTGAGGATAAGGGCAGTGCGATTAAAGGAAACAAAATTGACGTATACTTTGATAGTACAAAAGTCGCTAATAAGTTTGGCAGAAAGAAAGGCATAACTGTTTATGTCCTTGGGCCGAATAAGCCTTCTGCAAGCTAGAGCAGCAGTGATACCATCAGCTTATCGCCATTATTAATTAAATATGCCATCATAAGGAGAGGCACTGCCTCTTCTTTTTGCATGTTTCGGAGTAAACGGAGTTTATGTAGAAAGGAAATGGCTTGATGATTAAAGAGATCATTGTTGTTGAAGGCAAGTCTGATACCATTGCAATCAAACGTGCGGTGGAGGCAGATACAATAGAAACCAATGGCTCGGCTATCGGTGAGGATGTACTCAGAAGAATCGCGTTAGCGAACGAGCGCCGGGGCATCATCATTTTTACCGATCCAGACCATGCGGGCGAGCGTATTCGTAAAATCGTTGCGCGTCATGCGCCTGGCTGCAAGCATGCCTTCTTGCCGCAGGAGAAGGCCTTGTACAAGGGGGATATCGGAATAGAGAATGCAAGCCCGGAAGCGATCCGGACTGCACTCTCCGAGCTTCGTACAGAGTCGGTGGATGAAGCGGGAGAAGTGACCTTTGAGGACTTAATGGAAGCGGGCTTAATTGTTCATCCAGATGCGTCTAATCGACGTTTGATCATTGGCAAGCTGCTTGGCATCGGTTATGCGAACGGCAAGCAGTTTTTTAAGCGCTGTACAAGCTTTCAAATAACGAAAACAGAGTTTATTGCCGCATACCATAAAATGGAAGAACAATTGAAAGGGGAAATTCGATGAGCGGTCAAGAACAGACTGAAGCAGGCAGTAAAGCGGCGGTGAAACAAGCTGCGATTGAAGTAGCTACACCCAAACGGACGAAAGAGATTATCGCCAAATATGGTTTCTCTTTCAAGAAAAGCCTCGGTCAAAATTTTTTGATCGATCAAAATATTCTAAACAACATTGTCGCGGCAGCCGAGCTCGATGAAACAAAAGGGGCGCTTGAGATTGGCCCGGGTATTGGCGCGCTTACACAAAGGCTCGCACAAGCAGCAGGCAAGGTGACAGCCGTAGAGATCGACAATAGACTTATTCCTATCCTGAAGGATGTACTTGCAGAAGAAACCCATACAACAGTTATCCATGGCGACGTGCTTAAGCTTGATTTGAAGCAGTTGTTTGCGGAGCAGTTTGCAGATGTTTCCGGTGTGAGCGTCGTAGCGAACCTGCCTTATTATGTAACTACGCCTATTCTGATGAAGCTGCTTGAGGAGAAGCTGCCGCTTGAGCATATCGTCGTGATGATTCAGAAGGAAGTAGCGGAACGTATGGCTGCAAAGCCAGGGGGCAAGGAATACGGAAGTCTGAGCGTCGCCGTACAATACTACTGCGTGCCTAAGGTTGTCTGTACGGTGCCGCATACGGTATTCATACCGCAGCCTAATGTCGATTCGGCTGTTATTAAGCTTTCCCTGAGAGAGAAGCCGGCTGTCGATGTCCCTGATGAGGACCATTTCTTCCGCGTCGTGCAAGCAAGCTTCGCACAGCGTCGAAAGACGCTGGCTAATAATCTGACTGCGTTTGTCGGCAAAGAGCGTCGGGAAGCATTGACAGAGATGCTCCTAAAAAATGATATTGACCCGATTAGACGGGGAGAGACACTGTCTCTTGAAGAATTTGCCCGCATTAGCCGCAACATGCTTGAAGCGGGTTGGGGCACCCAAAGCGTTTCGTCATAAAAATACTCACCATTCGCCCTGTCTGCCCATAGGATAGACGAAGAGGTGATTTACCCATGAAGCAAGGGGACCTGGTCGTCCGCAAATCGTATGGCGGTGACGTGCTGTTCAAGGTAGAGGCTGTTCGTACACATACTGCGGTTCTTAAGGGCACGGATTACCGATTGCTTGCGGATGCTCCGATTCCTGACCTGTCGGTCATACGAGATCCGGAAACGACAAGCGCGGTTCAAGAAGTGCGGATTAAAGTCAATGATTCCTTAAAACGGATGCACTCCGAACGAGAGCGTCAAGCTATGGAGAATGAAGATCATATTCGGCATGCGATGCAGCAGAGCCAGCCATTTTTTGAAGTGCCTGGGAAGGTGCTTCATCTCGACGGCGACGGTAACTATTTGAAGAAGAGCATGCAATTGTACAATACGATGCATGTCCCTTCGCATGGACTTCACGTACATGAATCGCAAATGGCTGATGTGCTGTACCGACTGCTGCCGCAAATACAACCTGATATTGTCGTCATTACGGGTCATGATGGAGTTCTGAAAAATCGTGCTCAAATGGATTTATACAGCTTAAGCAGCTACAAAAACTCGCAGCACTTCGTGAATGCCGTTCGTGTTGCGCGCGAATATGAGAAGAACCGAGATGGTTTAATCGTAATTGCCGGAGCTTGTCAGTCCCATTTTGAGGCTTTGCTGCAGGTAGGCTCTAATTTTGCAAGCTCACCAGGCCGAATATTGATTCATGCGCTGGATCCGGTCTATATCGCGATAAAAGCCAGCTATACATCCATTAAAGACACGGTTAATTTGTCAGATGTTATTCACGGTACGATAAGCGGTATCGACGGCGTAGGCGGCATCGAGACGATGGGACGATTCCGCGTAGGATTGCCTAAGCCCAAAATAACAGCGTCCAACTCGGTTTTAAAGCAGTAAATGGCCAGACGTAGTCTTGGTTAAGATGGTCCATATCCTACGAGATAGGGTGCAAAATAGCCGCTGGAAAAGCGTAAATATACATATTGAAGGGTAACCAACTTCTTAATATGTATATTTTTTGCATATCTATGCATCATTTTTTAAAAAATGGGTGAAATCACCGTTGACAAGTAAATATTCCTACTGATATAATATTTCGCTTTGTTTGACAAGCCCTCTCTTTTTGGTTATAATGAACAAGGAAAGAGGTGGTAGTGGACAATGGCAAAAAATGCGCTATTGGATATTAAACGCAGCTTGGAAGCTCATGTTGGCTCCAAAATACGTCTTCGAGCGAACGGTGGCCGACGAAAGACCATCGAACGAACCGGTACGTTGGAAGAAACCTACCCTTCTGTTTTCATTGTTAAGCTGGATGAAGAACAACACGCGTTCAAGCGTGTCTCATACAGTTATGCGGACATACTGACTGAGTCGGTGGAAGTGACCGTATGCAATGATGAAGGTCAAGTCCGTATCGCCCATTTGCAACAGTAGAATATATATCGCCTTGAGGCATGTTAGCGCAGAAAGCATCTGCGCTTTTTTTTTCGTACATAAGCATTGCTCCGCAATAAGCTGGTTGGCATTCCTTTGTATCGTTGTCCTTGAACGGAAGCATACTAGCTAGGCAATTGTGACAAAGGCATAGAGAATTAGGTGACAATTCAGAAGCGGAGGTTTTGCGAATGGGTCGACGCAGACGCGGAGTAATGTCGGAGCAATTGAAATATGAGCTGGCCAAGGACCTGGGATTTTATGATACGGTTCAGCAAGAAGGCTGGGGAGGCATTCGTTCGAAAGATGCCGGAAACATGGTTAAACGCGCGATACAGCTTGCAGAGCAGGCGGCTGCCAAGAGCAACCAGCCTTAGATCAATAGCGTATTTCGGCATGAAAAAGCTAAGTGGAAGGCGTCCGGATATAAACGGATTGTCATCTCTTAGCTTTTATTGCGTTCGTTTGATATAATGTTGCTTAAAGCTTATGGACGAACGGGTGAACTCATCGGATGAAAATTTATGAAAAAGCTCCAGCCAAAATTAATTTACTGCTCGACGTGCTCCGCAAGCGTGATGACGGGTACCATGAAGTCGAAATGATTATGACGATGGTGGACCTCGCTGACCGACTTGAAATGGAAGAGCTGCCTAGAGATACGATCATTATCTCAAGCCAAGTAGGCTACATACCGCTGGACGAGAAGAACTTGGCCTTTCAAGCGGCTAGGCTAATTAAAGAACGTTATGACGTAAAGCAGGGCGTTTATATCCATTTGGACAAAAAAATACCGGTCGCTGCAGGTCTTGCGGGTGGCAGCAGTGACGCTGCTGCTGCGCTGCGCGGGCTCAATCGGCTATGGAAGCTGCAAATCCCTGAGGACGAGCTATGCCGTTTAGGAGCGGAGCTCGGCTCTGACGTTCCTTTCTGCGTCACTGGCGGAACCGCTATAGCCCGCGGCCGAGGCGAGAAGCTCGAGCATATCGAGAATCCACCGCAATGCTGGGTCGTGCTTGCAAAGCCGCCAATCAACGTATCAACTGCAGATGTGTACGGACGATTCCGTGCCAATGAGCTGAAGGAGCATCCATCCATACCTAATATGGTTCGTGCGCTTGAGCAGGGCTCCTTCACCGATATTTGCGAAGGACTCGGCAATGTGCTTGAGAATGTCACGCTAGGCCTCTATCCGGAGGTCATGCAGCTGAAGGAAAGCATGATTCGTCTCGGAGCTGACGGCGTCCTGATGTCGGGGAGCGGACCGACTGTATTCGGGCTCGTTTCGAAGGAAGCCAAGCTTCCGCGCATTTATAATGGGCTACGCGGCTTCTGCAAAGAAGTCTATGTGGTAAGAATGCTGACATAGGACTGACGTTCTTCTTGATTAAATCCGTATAAAAATGTTATATTGACATTATATTATTCGGATTTAGTGGGGGGAGATGTGTTTGAAGAAGTTGAAACGGAGCTCGCGGTTGGTAGAAATGACTCAATACCTGTTAAGTCGTCCCCACACGTTAATTTCACTGACAGCATTTGCTGATCGATATCAATCGGCAAAGTCTTCTATAAGCGAGGACCTGGCGATTATTAAAGAAGTGTTTGAGGAAGAAGGCATTGGTGAGCTTCATACCCATGCAGGAGCTGCGGGCGGAGTGAAATATACGCCAAAGATGCAAGAAGCGACGGCTCTTACGATTATGACGAGCATATGCCGCCAGCTAGAGCAGCCTGAGAGGGTTCTTCCCGGCGGCTATTTGTATATAACGGATATGTTAGGCCAACCGGAGCTGCTTGCGGATGTCGGAAGGATGTTTGCTACCGCATTCGCAGACCGGAAGATTGATGTCATTATGACCGTAGAAACGAAAGGCATTCCGCTTGCTTATGCAACGGCTGCCTGTTTGAATATCCCGGTTGTCATCGTGCGTCGCGACAATAAGGTAACGGAAGGCTCAGCGGTAAGCATCAACTACGTGTCGGGTTCAACCAAGCGTATTCAGACGATGTCTCTGGCCAGACGCGCGCTTAAGGAACAGTCACGCGTCCTTATTATTGATGACTTCATGAAAGCGGGCGGGACGATTCAGGGCATGATGGATCTGCTGTTCGAATTCAAGGCTATCGTAGCGGGAGTCGGCGTATTTGTCGAGTCTGGCGAGGTAGAGCTGGAGGAAAGGCTGCTGGAGGACTATATCTCGCTCGCTAAGCTGACGGCTGTTGATATGAAGACCAAGCAGACGACAGTCATTCCAGGCAATTATTTTCAAACATAACGACGTGCAGCAGCATGCTCATATAATCTCTTTGTGGAAGGCTGGGACCTCAGTGACAACAAAACAACCATTGCAAGTTATTTCAACGGACAAAGCGCCAGCGGCGATCGGACCGTATTCACAAGCGATTAAGCTCGGAGGACTACTGTTTACTTCCGGACAAATACCGCTTGATGCGTCGGGCGAGCTTGTTGAAGGCGGCATTGAAGAGCAGACTCATCAAGTATTCCGCAACTTGGAGTCCGTGCTTGCGGCTGCCGGTGCGAGCTTTCAAGATGTCGTAAAGGCGACTGTATTTATGAAGGATATGAATCAGTTCGCGACGGTAAACAGCATTTACGGCTCTTACTTTGGAGAGCATAAACCAGCCCGGTCTACCGTTGAGGTAGCAAGACTGCCAAAGGATGTTTTTGTCGAAATAGAGGTCATTGCATCGACAATTGTCGAATGAAAACGAAAAAGATTCAATTTAAAAAAAATATTTTAAATAGAGCATGAATTTACCAAAAATGTAGAAGGAATTGGCACAAAAACGTGGAAGTATACACCAAGTCTCTGATAGACAAAGGTGGTGAACACAAGTGCAAATTACTGATGTCAGACTCCGCCGCGTAAATTCCGAAGGGCGTATGAAGGCAATCGCATCCATTACTATTGATAATGAATTCGTTGTTCACGATATTCGTGTCATCGATGGAAACAATGGTATGTTCGTTGCAATGCCAAGCAAACGTACTCCGGATGGAGAATTTCGGGATATCGCTCATCCGATCTCTTCAACAACTCGGGAGAAAATCCAGGCTGCTGTTCTCGCTGAATACGAGCGTGCTGCAGAATCAGAAGAAGTAGTCATTGAAGAAGGCGCTTAAACAAAGTTTTTTTCGAGGTTGGGGTTGATTGGAGAAGAGAGCCATGGCTCTCTTTTCTTTTTTTTTGCAATTTTCTGATAGAGTAGAGATATGAGGGTACCTCAAATAAACTGCAGCCTAGTTGTACGTAGGGATAGACGGCCCATTAGCGTTAAGGCTTGGAAAACCAAGAACATCTTCGTATAATGGAATATATAATATAGCTAGTAAATGGCGAAATGGTGCAATGATTATCGATAGACGATCTAGGGGGTTTTTTAATTGAAGGTTATGGCGATTGTGCTTGCTGCTGGACAGGGCAAGCGAATGAAATCGAAGTTATATAAAGTGATGCATCCGGTATGCGGCAAGCCGATGGTCGGTCATGTACTGGACGTAGTTAAAGAAGCGGAAGCAGAACGTGCAGTCGTAATCGTTGGACATGGTGCGGAAATGGTGAAGTCGTATTTGGGAGATCGTGCAGAATATGTGCTGCAAGAGCAGCAGCTCGGTACGGGCCATGCCGTAAGCCAAGCAGAAGCTCTGATTGGCGATGAAGAGGGTACGACGATCGTTATTTGCGGCGATACTCCGCTTGTGAAAGCTGCAACAATTACAGCAATGCTTGAGCTCCATCAATCGAGCGGTGCGGCTGCAACCGTACTGACGGCAGCTTTTGCCGATCCAACCGGTTATGGACGCGTTATACGGGGTACTGACGGCACTGTGCAGCGGATCGTAGAGCAGAAGGATTGCTCTGCCGAGGAAGCAGGCGTTAAGGAAATTAATACAGGGACATATTGCTTTGATAACAAAAAGCTATTCGCGGCCCTCGCAAAGGTAACAAACAATAATGCGCAGGGTGAATATTATTTACCCGATGTGATCGGCATCTTCCGCGAAGCTGGAGAATCGGTTCAAGGCTATTGCACGACTGACTTAGCCGAAGCGATTGGTGTAAACGACCGCGTTGCGCTAGCAGAAGCTGAAGGCTTTATGCGTGAGCGGATTAATCGCAATCATCTGCTAGGCGGCGTAACATTAATTGATTCAACTTCAACCTATATAGAGGCTGATGTTCAAATCGGACCGGATACGGTTATTTACCCGGGTACCGTACTGCGAGGTGCTACGGTTATTGGAGAAGATTGTGTAATCGGCCCTCAGGCGGACATTGCAGATAGTACAGTAGGCGATGGCGTAGCCATCAAATATTCGGTTGTTGCAGACTCAATTATTGGCGATAAGAGCGCAGTGGGTCCTTATGCCAATCTGCGTCCAGGCTCAAAGCTCGGCATAGGCTGCAAAATCGGCGATTTCGTCGAGCTTAAAAATGCGTCGCTTGATGACGGCAGCAAGGTGTCCCATTTAAGCTACGTCGGCGATGCAAAGGTCGGCAAAGACGTAAATATTGGCTGCGGCGCGATTACGGTCAATTATGACGGCTACAATAAATTCGTAACCGAGATCGGCGACAATGCTTTCGTCGGTAGCAACGTCAACTTGATTGCTCCTGTGAAAATCGGTGACGGCGCGTATGTTGTGGCTGGCTCAACGGTAACGCATGACGTGCCAGCCGGAGATCTTGCAATCGCGCGCGAGCGTCAAGTCAACAAAGCGGGCTACGCGGATAAAATTCGTGGACGTGCCAAAGCGAAGAAAGATAAAGGCAAGCAATAATTAGTCCTAAGCGACAACATGCAGGGAAGAATTCGTAATCGAATTCGTTCCTGCATGTTTTTTTATGTGGTGAGAAGGAATTAAAAGTTTAATTTTTGGTGGGAGTGGGTAAGTTATAGGGAAATGATTTACGATGCTTCGTTTAGTTCTTCTAAACAAAGCAAACTCTAGGAGGTAATCGATATGGCGATAGCTATGAAGGCGGATCAACGAACGGTCGCGACGAAAGGCGAGTTGCGCCAATTGCGGCTCCAAGGAAAAATACCAGGTGTGATTTATGGAAAACAATTAGACCAAGCAGCGCAAGTAGCTGTGGATGGCAAAGAGCTGCAGGCGCTACTGCGCAGCCAGCCGAATGCTGTGCTGGAGATTAATATTCCTTCACACGGCAAAACGTCTGTGATGATATCGGAAATCCAGCGGGATTCGTTAAGCCGTCAAGTGCTGCATGTGGATTTCCATCAAATAAATATGAATGAAAACGTCCGTGCCAATGTCCGCATACAAGCGGAAGGAGATTCGCAAGGGGTGCGCGAAGGCGGAATCCTCCAAATCATCCTTCATGAGCTTGAGGTACAATGCTTGCCGGGCAGTATTCCTGATGCGGTAGCTGTAGATATCTCGGCGCTAGAGGTTGGCGGAAGCTTGCTGGTTAGCGACTTAAGCCTGCCGAAAGGCGTAGAGGCGCTAGCTGATCCAGAGCAGGTTGTCGTGACTATACTTGCGCCGCAGAAGGAACTTACCGAGGAAGAAGCAGAGAATGCTGCAGTGGAAGCTGCAGAGGCCGATGCTCGTTCTGAGGAAGAGAAGCTTGAAGGCGTCAAAAGCTTGTAGGGATAGCTTATTAGCAGGGAATAGATGCGTAGCGCAATCGGCGCCGTCCAAAATAAGGACGGCGTTGTTTGCTGTTTGTTTGAAAATATAAGACTTTATAGGTTTCAAGCGATAAAGTATTCTTCTATTTCTACGAGAAACGGATACCCTCCTCTTACAGAGGACGGAGAAGCCATTTCTTCTTGGAGGCTTAATCGAAATAATACTGCCTCCGCCGGATACCTCCACGTGTTTACGCTTGCAATAGATTGTGTTACATTTGTCCGTAAAGGAGTGGAGCAAGCGATGAGGTGGATTGCAGGGCTAGGCAATCCCGGCGGCGCTTATCAAGGGACCAGGCATAATGTCGGATTTATGGTCATTGACGAGCTGGCAAAGCGCTGGGGAATTAACGTAACGCAAAATAAATGCAAAGCATTAATCGGCGAGGGCAATGTGCAAGGGATGAAAGTCATCCTTATAAAGCCGATGACATATATGAATTTATCGGGCGAGTCCGTTCGTTCGTTCCTCGATTACTTCAAGGCGGATCTCGAAGACGGGGTCGTGGTATATGATGATTTGGATACTGAAATCGGCAAGCTGCGTCTTCGCTATCAAGGCAGTGCTGGGGGCCATAATGGAATCAAGTCTCTCATCCAGCATTTGGGCACGCAGACGTTCGATCGCGTTCGAATGGGCATTTCCCGGCCACAGCCGGGAATGAATATTGCCGATTACGTGCTTTCGTCATTTCCGAAAAGTGAGCAAGAGAAGCTGTCTGCAATGATTTCAGACGCCTGCGATGCAATAGAATTCAGGCTGAAAGCACCTTTCGAGGAAACAATGGCAAAGTTTAACCGTTAATCTGTTAAATTGCCATTAAGCGGGCATACTGAAGGGAATAACAACCCTTCAGGAGGCATACATATGGCTGTAAACTATATCTGTCGGCATTGCAGAACGTCAATCGGTACCCTTAGCGGGTCGAATATTACCGAGCAGCAGCTCGGTTTCCATTTCTTGACCCCCGAAGAACGCAGCGATATAATAGCGTATGACCCAAATGGAGATGTAACGGTAAAGGTCGTTTGCGATTATTGCCGAGAGGCGATTGATGCGAACCCAGAGCTTCATTTGGTAACAAGTCCACTTCAATGAAGGCAAGTAAATATTGTGAGCCTTAGCGGTTTGGCTGAGGCTTCTTTTCAATGTACAGGGAGCGATCGTATCACTCTCCGATTGTGTATAGAAACGGGGTGTCGCATAAGTTGAAAGCGTTAATTAATGCTTTTGCCGCGGATGCGGACGTTCAGTCCGTCATATCCGGTATTCGTAAAGGCATGCGTGAACAGATGATATCTGGACTCGCAGGCTCTTCCAGGCAGGTGCTTATTGCAGCACTGCAGGAAGATGTAGAGCGTCCAATGCTCGTAGTTACCCATAATATGTTCTCGGCACAGAAAATTGCAGAGGATCTGCAGGAATGTCTTTCCCCAGATAGCGTATTGTTATATCCCGCCAATGAGCTGGTGGCTGCAGAAGCGGCGATCTCGAGTCCTGAGACGCTGGCGCAGCGAATGGACGTGCTGATCAAGCTGTCTAAAGGCTATCGCGGGATTGTTGTCGTGCCGTTCTCCGGAGTTCGTCGTTATTTGCCGATCAGCAGCGTTATGGCAGAAGCGCAAATCGATGTAAAGGTCGGGGATTCACTGCCGATTGACACGTTCCTTCGCCAAATGACGGCGCTCGGCTACACGAGAGCTGACCGGGTTGAGCTTCGCGGCGAGATGAGCGTGCGCGGAGGCATTGTTGATTTTTATCCATTAATGGCTTCTCATGCGTATCGAATCGAATGGTTCGGAGACGATATCGATTCCATTCGTACCTTTGACCCGGCGGATCAGCGTTCTTCCGACAGGTTGGAGTCTTTTGTCGTTCCGCCATGCCAGGAACTGCTGGCCGACGGTCACCGTATGGAAATTGCGGCTGGACACGCGCAGCAGCTTCTAGAGAAGCAGCTTGACAAAATGACGGACCGTACCGCGAAGGACCGTCTTAGAACAGAGCTCGGCGGCGAGATTGAGAGATTGCGCGAACATGTTTATTTCCCTGAGATATATAAGTATGTTTCATTGCTGTATCCAGAGCGGCAAACCATTGTCGATTATATGCCGAGCGATACGCTGCTTATATTAGATGAGCCGACCCGCCTAATCGAGACGTCCAAGCAGTTGGAGCGGGATGAGGCGGAATGGTCGATGCATCTGCTTCAGAACGGCAAATCGCTGCCAGGCTTTGTATTGGCGCGCGATACGGAAGAAATCTTGCATCAACGTCCGTTCCCGACTTTGTTCTTATCCTTGTTTCTAAGACAAATTCCACATTCGCAGCCTCAAAACATCTTAAATATGACCAGCCGTTCGATGCAAAATTTCCATGGACAGATGAATGTGCTCAAGACGGAAATGGAGCGTTGGCATAAAACAGGGGCAACGGTCATGATGCTTGCCGGCAACGCGGAGCGCATGGAACGGATGCGGCGTGTTCTGGATGATTACAGCATTGAAATGCCGACGCTGCTGGAGGGCAACCTGCAGTCCGGATTTGAGCTGCCGTCTTCCCACCTTGTCATTATTACGGAAGGCGAGATGTTCTCGCAGAAGCAGCGCAAAGCTAGGAGATTGGATAAAAAGGTAGACAATGCCGAGCGCATTAAAAGCTACACGGAGCTTAAGGTTGGCGACTACGTCGTTCACCATAATCATGGTATCGGCAAATACGTAGGCATCGGTACGCTTGAAATTGCAGGCATTCATAAAGATTATTTGCATATCCTTTATGCGGGCGGGGATAAGCTGTCCGTTCCGATCGAGCAAGTGGACATGATTCAGAAGTATGTGGGCAACGAGGATAAAGAGCCAAAGGTCAACAAGCTCGGCGGCAGCGAATGGACGCGGGCCAAGAGCAAAGTAAAGGCATCTGTGCAGGATATTGCAGATGATCTCATAAAGCTGTATGCAGAGCGGCAAACGGCGCCAGGCTATTCCTTCGGACAAGATACCTCGTATCAGAATGAGTTCGAGGCGATGTTCCCTTATGATGAAACGCGTGACCAGCTTCGCGCAATTGAAGAAATTAAGAAGGATATGGAAAAAACGCAGCCGATGGATCGACTCCTTTGCGGCGATGTGGGTTATGGCAAAACAGAGGTCGCTATCCGTGCAGCATTTAAAGCGGCGATGGACAGCAAGCAGGTTGCAGTACTGGTGCCGACCACTATTCTGGCACAGCAGCATTATGAGACGTTCCGGGAGCGTTTTGCCGGATATCCGATTAATGTTCAGGTGCTCAGCCGTTTCCGCTCGCGCAAAGAGCAGAACGATACGATGAAGGGTCTAAAATCAGGGACGGTTGATGTCGTTATCGGTACACATCGCTTGCTTTCACAGGATATTATATTCAAATCACTGGGACTGCTGATCGTCGACGAGGAGCAGCGTTTCGGTGTTTCGCATAAAGAGAAGCTGAAAAAGCTGAAAACAAATGTCGATGTACTCACGCTGACAGCGACGCCAATTCCGAGAACGCTGCATATGTCGATGCTCGGCGTACGCGACTTGTCGGTCATTGAGACACCTCCAGAGAATCGCTTTCCAGTTCAAACGTATGTCGTGGAATACAGCCCGTCCCTCGTGCGAGAGTCGATCGAGCGGGAGCTTGCGCGCGGCGGCCAAGTCTATTATCTCTATAACAGGGTGCAAGGCATCTATCAAATGGCCGAGCAGATTAATGCTCTTGTACCAGGAGCTAGAGTTGCGGTTGGGCATGGGCAAATGTCCGAGCAGGAGCTGGAGAAGACGATACTCGATTTCCTTGATGGCGAGTCGGATGTTTTGGTCAGTACGAGCATTATCGAAACAGGCGTAGATATTCCGAACGTCAATACGCTAATTGTGCATGATGCTGATAAAATGGGACTCTCGCAGCTCTATCAGCTGCGCGGCCGTGTTGGACGCTCAAACCGAATTGCGTATGCTTACTTTACGTACCAGCGAGATAAGGTGCTTACCGAGGTAGCAGAGAAGCGTCTGCAGTCGATAAAGGAGTTTACGGAGCTTGGTTCCGGCTTCAAAATCGCAATGCGGGACTTGTCCATACGCGGAGCCGGCAACCTGCTTGGGGCCGAGCAGCATGGATTCATTGCTTCAGTAGGCTTTGATATGTATTCACAGATGCTTGCTGATGAGATTGCGAAGCGCAAGGCAGAGATGAGCGGCGAGGAAATAAAAGAAGAGAAGCCGGTAAGCACGGTAATCGATGTCAGCATCGACGCTTATTTGCCTTCGGATTACATTTACGACAGCATTCAAAAAATTGAAATTTACAAAAAAGTCGCTGCCATTCGCACTTTCGAAGAGTCGGATGATGTAATTGACGAGCTGGTAGACCGGTTTGGCGATCTTCCGCAGGCAGTAAGCAATCTGCTTGCCGTAGCGCGAATGAAAGTATACGGGACGCAATACGGAATGGAGCAAATTAGCGGCAAGGGTGACGATATTCTCCTTCGCTTCGCGACGGGCGAGAAGCGCCGCATTGACCGGAAAAAGGTCGATCAGCTATGTCTGAAGCACGAGAATCGATTCAAGCAGGGAAGCGACCAAGAGCCGAATCCAAGCATCCTGCTGCGAGGCAAAGGATTGAACATGGAGCAGAAGATTCATATGATCGAGCAATTTTTGCAAGGCTATAAAGATACGCTGCTGTATCAGGACCAATTGCAAAATGTGACCCCATAGACAATATTCGCTTTATATGTTCCTTTTCTGATACAATACTATCAAGCTCACAAAATGAAAGGGGATTCAACATGTTACACAATTCACGCAAATTGGCATGGCGCAAGAGCGCGCTGCTTATCGTGGCAGTGCTGCTAGTCATGACAATGGCGGCTTGCGGCGCGAAAGAAACGGAAGTAGCGACTTACAAGGGCGGCAACGTAACCGATAAGGAATTCAATAAGTATTTGGATGTATTCACGGTTATCCAGCCAACTTACGCGCAGCTCATTGAAATTCCGCAATTTAAGGAGCAGTTGCTCCAGCAGTATATTTCTTACAAAATTCTTGGTAGCCAGGCTTCCGATGAATCGGTTAAGACCGCTGAAACAGAAGTGGCTGAACAAATGAAGCAATTCAAGGAGCAGCTAAAAACGAATACGGAATTGAAAGCGGCTCTGGACGAGAAGAAATTGAAAAACAAAGATATGGAAAACTACCTGCTGCTTACCTCGAAGGTTGTGGCACATATGAATTCCCAAGTAACAGATGAGCAAATGAAGTCGGAATATGAAACGAATCTAGTCAATTACGCTACCGTTTCGGTGCGTCATATTCTAGTTGCAACAAAAACAACAGATCAAACGACGCAAGAGGAGAAAGAACTTCGTACAGCTGAAGAGGCTTTGGCACGTGCCAAAGAAGTGAAGCAGAAGCTTGACGCAGGCGGAGATTGGACTGCCCTTGCCAAAGAATATTCTGACGATCCAGGCTCTAAGGAAAAAGGCGGGCTTTATGAAGATCAGAAGAACGGCAATTGGGTAGAAGAGTTCAAGCAAGCTTCATTCAAACAAGAAATTGGCGTTGTGGGTGAGCCGGTTGAAACCGAGTTTGGCTACCATGTTATACTTGTTGAAAAACGCGATACGCCGGCATACGACAAAGTGACGGATGCGACTAAAGAAGAAGTAAAAAGTGCTGTCGCATACACGCTAATGAACAAATATATGACGGACGAGCTGCCTAAACAAGAGATTGTCAGCAAGCTGCCGAAAGCTGAAGAAGAAACACCAGCAAGCGACGCGCCTGCTGGTGACGATGCAGCGGCAACCGATGCTCCAGCTACGGATGCACCTACAGAAGCACCTGCAACGAAATAAGAAATATAAAGGCTTGTCAGACCCCTTAACCGTTCTATGGTTAAGGGGTCTTTTGCAAAAGTATGGAGGTAAGGAAGGATGGCAGGGTGAAAACAAATCATTATTTGCTCTGCAAGGCGACAAGTCTCGTGTGTAAAGCTGCCGATGCGTTTACTGTGCTTGATATATCAGCAAGTGTGTCAATTAACATGCAATTACGGAGCAGATAGATCTATTCGTCAACATGCTGATTCAGCGATCCGAGGAAAACAAAAAATAAAAGATGCAAAAAACTCACCTTGAGCTTAAAGCTAAAGGTGAGTTTTTAATTATATGTAAGCAAATGTGTCATAAAGGAAAGGGATTAAGCATAAATAAGTAGAATGTCATGCATATGTGTAAATATACCTAACTCAATATCAATAAATTTCCCCCTAATAGCCTATTATTGATTAAAAATCTATCCATTTAAAATTTTGGTGTAAAGTATATTGACATACATATTCTGGTCATTCTATAATGAATCCACGAACGTTAGAAAGTGTTTTATAGAGATTGTTCGGAAATAGAGACAAATATAAAGAATTGGGGAGTGGGAAAATGAAAAAGAGAATGTTTTATCAATTCAGCTTGTTGCTAGTCGCGGTGACGATCGTATTGGCAGGCTGCGGAGGCAATAACAACAAAACGGCATCTACGAATGGGGAGACAGATAAAGCAACAAACACAGCGAATTCGGGATCGAGCGCGGAGGGGGAAATTAAAGTAGGCATCTTGCACTCGCAGAGCGGCACGATGGCCATCAGTGAGGTTTCTGTCATTGACGCAGAAATGATGGCCATTGACGAGATTAATGCAGCCGGCGGTGTATTGGGCAAAAAAATCGTGCCCGTACTGGAAGATGGCGCTTCTGATTGGCCGACTTTTGCTGAGAAAGCACGCAAGCTGATTTCGGAGGATAAAGTGGCTGCGGTATTCGGAGGATGGACTTCGGCAAGCCGGAAAGCGATGAAGCCGGTATTCGAAGAGCTGAACGGACTGCTCTGGTATCCCGTGCAGTACGAAGGACTGGAATCATCCCCTAATATTTTTTACACAGGTGCTACGACTAACCAACAGATCGTTCCTTCGGTCTCTTGGCTGCTTGAGAACCGGGGCAAGAAGTTTTATCTGCTCGGTTCAGACTACGTGTTCCCTCGTACTGCGAACCTCGTCATTAAAGAACAATTGAAAGCGGAGGGCGGCGAGCTTGTGGGTGAGGAATACACGCCGCTCGGCCACACGGATTACAGTACGTTGATTAGCAAGATCAAAGAAGCGAAGCCGGATGTTGTATACAACACGCTTAATGGTGACAGCAACGTCGCTTTCTTCAAGCAATTAAAGGACGCGGGCATTACGGCTAAAGATTTGACGACCCTGTCCGTATCGGTTGCGGAGGAAGAAATTCGCGGTATCGGCGTCGATGTGCTGGAAGGTCACTTGGCAGCGTGGAACTACTATCAAACGACAGACACGCCGGCTAACAAGACGTTCGTGGATAATTACAAGAAGAAATACGGAGATGAGCGCGTAACTGCCGATCCGATTGAAGCCGGCTACACAGCGGTATACTTGTGGGCGGCAGCTGTTGAAAAAGCGGGCTCGATCGAAGTGGATAAAGTAAAGGAAGCTGCGAAAGAGCTGGAGTGGGATGCGCCAGAGGGTAAAGTGAAGATTGACGGGGCCACACAGCACATTTACAAAACGGTTCGCATTGGCGAAGTGCAGGCTGACGGTCAATTCAAGGAATTGTGGAATTCGGGCGAAGCGGTTAAGCCGGATCCATATCTGAAAGGCTACGATTGGGCGGCAAGCATTCAGCCGACAGAATAATTCATAAGTAAGCTATGGTCTAATACGCAGCAATACACGAGGGAGTATTCGGCTAACTTCGAATACTCCCTATCTTTTTTTCAAAGGTGAACGGCTACAGTGGTTTACGTTAGAGGGGGGTGGTCATATGGAAGTATTTCTGCTGCAGCTATTTAATGGTTTAAGCATCAGCTCCATTTTGTTGCTAGTTGCCTTAGGTCTAGCGATCACGTTTGGCCTAATGAAGGTTATCAATATGGCGCACGGTGAGTTGATTATGATCGGTGCCTACTCCACGTATCTGACCCAAAATCTTTTTCAAGATTATTTGCCCAAATCCATGTTTGATTGGTATTTCGTGCTAGCGGTGCCGGTCAGCTTTGTGATCGCTTTTATCTTTGGCCTTATTCTTGAAATGTCGCTCATCCGCTTTCTGTATGGCAGGCCTCTCGACAGCTTGCTGGCCACTTGGGGCGTTGGCCTTGTGCTTCAGCAGCTTGCGAGATCCATCTTCGGTGCACCCAACGTAGCGGTGACGAGCCCGGCGTGGCTGAATGGCGGCATGAAGATCATGGATGGCACGCTCTTGCCTTACAAGCGGATTTTTATTATTGCTCTCGTGATCGCTTGCTTAGTTGCCATGTACTTCTATATTTACCGCAGTCATGAGGGAAGAAGGATGCGCGCTGTTATGCAGAACCGTGACATGGCCTCTTGTCTGGGTGTATCGACACGGCGAGTCGATGCCATGACCTTTGCTATCGGGTCGGGTATTGCTGGTATTGCCGGCTGTGCGCTAACGCTGCTTGGTCCAATCGGACCTTCGCTCGGGACGTACTATATTGTCGATGCCTTTATGGTCGTTGTGCTTGGCGGTGTCGGCAAGCTTGTTGGAACTGTGCTTGGTGCGACGGGAATCGGCATGTTTAATACGCTATTTGAATATTGGACGAATGCGTCGCTTGGCAAAGTGCTCGTGTTTGTTTGCATCGTCGCTTTCCTGCAGTGGAAGCCGATGGGACTTGTTGCGATGCGCTCGCGGTCGCTGGATTAGGAAATGAAGGGGGGATGCTCATGCGTTTACAAATGCAAAAATTCACGCCACAGCGTATATGGATTTTGATCGCATACGCGGCAGCCGCTGCGGCGCTATTCTCTGCACCGCTTTTCGTTAGTGATTTCAGGCTTAACCTGCTTGCGAAATTTCTAGCCTTTGCCATCGTTGCATTGGGGCTTGATTTAATATGGGGCTTCACCGGTATCCTGAGCCTGGGCCACGGTATTTTCTTCGGTCTTGGCGCGTATGCCATGGCTATGTATCTGAAGCTTGCGGCAAGCGGAGGCAAGCCGCCCGATTTCATGGGGTGGAGCGGGCTTAAGGAGCTCCCATTATTCTGGCAGCCGTTCCAAAGCTTCTGGTTTGCTGTCGCTATGGGTATCGCCATACCGGCGCTCCTGGCGCTAGTGCTTGGCTATTTCACCTTCCGCAACCGAATTCGCGGCGTTTACTTCACGATACTGACGCAAGCGCTCGTTATTATTACGACAACCCTGCTCATCGGACAACAAGCATTCACGGGTGGGACGAATGGAATTACGGGGTACTCGACCGTGCTTGGCTATTCGATTGGATCTCCGGAAACGAAGCGCGTGCTGTATTACGTCACCGTTGCAGCTCTTATCGCTATATTTATCTTCTGCCGCTATGTCATTGGAAGCCGGTTCGGCAAGGTGCTTCGCGCCATTCGCGACGGGGAGAACAGAGTTCGATTCATCGGATACAACCCGGCGATTTATCAGATGGTCGTATTCACCATATCTGCAGGCATAGCGGGAGTAGCGGGCATGCTGTTTGTGCTCCATGTCGGCATTATTTCACCGTCCATGCTGGGAATCGTGCCTTCCATTGAAATGGTGCTATGGGTTGCGATCGGCGGGCGCGGAACGCTAGTTGGAGCAGCTCTCGGCGCCATTCTAATGAACTGGGCAAAAAGCGAATTCAGTACGGCATATCCGCAAGGCTGGCTTTTCTTCATGGGCTTGCTGTTCGTGGTAGTTGTCGTGTTTCTTCCGAAAGGCGTTGCCGGCTTGATCGGTCAAATAAAGTTTCGCAGAAAAAGGAGAGAGCCGAATCATGAAGGAGTCCGCAATCCTGCTGTGTGATGATGTTACGGTTGAGTTTGATGGGTTTAAGGCTGTTCAAGGGATGAACCTGAAGCTGGAGAAGGGGGAGCTTCGGTTTCTTATAGGGCCCAACGGTGCCGGGAAAACGACGATATTGGACGTGATCTGCGGCAAAGTAAGGCCAAGCGGCGGGCGGGTGACCTTTGGCAAGGTGGATATTACAAAAAAGAAGGAGCATCAAATCGCTGAGCTCGGCATTGGCCGTAAATTTCAGGCGCCTTCGATTTTTCCATCTATGACCGTTTCGGAAAATCTGGAAATTGCTATGCGCCAGAAGAGAACGGTGTTTGCTACGCTGTTTGCCAAAATGGCGGAGGAGGAGCGTTCGCGCATCGATGGACAGCTTGCGATGATTGGCTTGCAGAATAAGGCGGACTGGCGGGCGGGCGGCTTGTCGCATGGCGAGAAGCAGTGGCTGGAGATTGGCATGATGCTGCTTCAGGAGCCGGAAATTTTGCTGCTCGATGAGCCTGTGGCGGGGATGACGGACAAGGAAACGGATAAGACGGGGGAGCTGCTGCATGAGATTGCGCGCAAGCGTTCCATTGTTGTAGTGGAGCATGATATGGAATTCGTACGGAATTTCGCAAGCAAAGTCACGGTCATGCACGAAGGCAAATTGTTGAAAGAAGGCTCTATGGATGAAATTCAGCGGGATGACCGGGTAGCTGAAGTGTACTTGGGGAAAAGGCGGGATGCCGATGTTAGCCGTTCAACAGCTTGAAGCCGGATATGGCGAAAGTGTAATTTTGCGCGATGTGTCTTTGAAGGTGGAACGTGGGCAGGTTGTCTGTCTGCTTGGGCGCAACGGCGTTGGCAAGACGACGCTTATGAAAAGCATTATGGGTTTGTTGAAAGCACGGGAAGGCTCAGTATCCTATAATGCTAAGGACTTAACGAAGAAAGCGCCGGGGCTGAGGGCCAAAAGCGGAATCGGCTACGTGCCGCAGGGACGCGAGATATTTGCGCAGCTGTCTGTTTACGAAAACCTGCTGCTTGGCTTGGAGGCTTCGCGAGTTAAAGCGAAGACAGTGCCGGAAGAGGCAATAGCTAAATTCCCGGTACTGCCGACCATGTACGAGCGCCGGGGCGGCGATCTGAGTGGCGGGCAGCAGCAACAGCTGGCATTCGCAAGAGCGCTTGCCGCAAGGCCGGAGGTGCTGCTGCTTGATGAACCGTGCGAGGGTATTCAGCCCTCCATTGTGGATGATATTCGTGATGTCATCCGTTCGATTAAAGCCGATGGCCAAACAGCTGTGCTGCTAGTTGAGCAAAGCCTTGATTTCGTGAAGAGTGTAGGCGATTATTTCTACGTGCTGGAGAAGGGCGCCATTGCGTGGGAGGGTGGCCTAGAATCATTGGATGATGAGGTCATTCGTAAATATTTGACTGTATAGAGTATAGAGAAATGAACCGGTTCCTCACCAATAGCGAAAGAAGCGCATCAGCCGAAAGGGCGGATGCGCTTCTTTTATTGTGAATATTTCTCGATGGCGGCTTGATAAACCGCCTTGGGACGCAGTCCGACTAATTTATCCATCGGCATCCCATCCTTATAGACGATAACCGTAGGCATCCCCAGCACACCTGCCGCTGATGCGGAAGCGGGCAAATTCTCGCAGTCGACCTTTACAATATCAATTCTTCCATTCAGATCTTGATCCAGCTCTTCCAGAATTCCGAACAGAGTCTTGCAGGGAGGGCACCATGGCGCTCCGTAGTCCACAAGGACGACACCGCTGCTTACAATGGATTCAAGCATGTGGTCCGATTCTGCATTTCTAATGGTCATCTAAATCCTCCTCATTCTTATTAGCCTGATCTCCCTGCTGAATCGAGGTTATTCGATCAACTAAATTGGCTTTGATTTGCGTCAACTGTGCGAGCTGTCGCTCGATTTCAGCAAGCTTTTGCTCATAAACGGGCATGATCTCGGCACAGAATGCTTCTTTGTTTTTTAATACGCAGGTAAGGAAGCTGGAAATTTGCTCTGTTGTTAGACCGAGATTCAAATAAAGCTTAATGGTTGCGACCGTGTCCTCCGCAAGCGGGGAGTAGTCACGGTAGCCGTTAGGCAAACGGATAGAAGTGATCAGCCCTTGCTTCTCGTAATGGCGCAAGGATCTTACGCTTACGTCTGTTAAGTGTGATAACTCACCGATTCTCATGGCGGGGCCCCCGAATGTGTGAAATGGTTTAGATACAGTATAAACGTTGACATTAGTGTCAGGGTCAACTGTTTTTTAGAGTAATCGCCAAATGAAATAGGTTTTTTAACAATTGCTTATTTTTGTAAAAAGTGATATCATATTTATATCAAAACAATATGAGATTAACCAAAGGGGCGGGGTTAAATGAATGAAAAGAAGGCCTGGTATGTTAGTGGATATTTAGCTCTTTTATTGTCGGTCGTGGCAATAGCGGGTGGTGCATATTTAATCATTTATGAGGCTTCCAAGGATATTGTATCGCCGTTGTTCATTGTTGTCGGCATCCTGCTGCTTCTTCTTGCTGCTATCTGCCTATCGTCGCTTATGATCGTACAGCCGAATGAGGCGAAGGTTGTGACATTCTTCGGTACGTACATGGGCTCGGTGCTGGAAAGTGGCTTGTGGATGGTGCTTCCGCTTACGAGCAAAACGAATATTTCGTTGAAGGTACGCAATTTCAACAGCCAGACGCTTAAAGTAAATGACGCGGAAGGTAATCCTGTCGAGATTGGCGCGGTTGTTGTGTTTAAAGTAATGGATACGGCAAGGGCGAGCTATGACGTGGACAATTATGAGCGGTTTGTCGAAATTCAAAGCGAGACGGCCGTTCGGCATATTGCGGCGCAATATCCGTATGATGTATTCTCCGAAGATGCGGCTGTGTCGCTAAGAGGGAATGCGGATGAAGTGGCGGCGGAGCTTAACCGTGAATTGCAAATCCGCCTGTCGGTAGCAGGGGTAAAGGTGCTTGAAACTCGTCTCACTCATTTGGCATATGCACAGGAGATTGCAAGTGCAATGCTTCAGAGGCAGCAGGCTATTGCGATCGTATCGGCGCGTTCGAAGATCGTTGAGGGTGCTGTAGGTATGGTAGATATGGCCCTTCGCCAGCTTGAGGAGAATGGCATTAAGCTGGATGATGAACGCAGAGCCGCGATGGTGAACAATCTTATGGTGGCGATCGTGTCCGATCGTGCCGCGACTCCGGTTATTAATACAGGAACGCTGTACGGCTAGAGGCCAATCCTATGGCAAAAGAAAAGAAAGCATTTCCGCTTCGATTGGATCCGGATCTTCACCGTGCGCTTGAGCAGTGGGCTGCAGATGAATTCCGGAGCGTCAATGGGCACATTGAATTTTTGCTAAGAGAAGCGCTGGGCAAAGCGGGCAGGCTGAAGCGGCCGGTCAAAGAGGAAGAATGAATGAAACAGCTTGTTATGGCAGGAAGAGCGGTTATTGGGACTGATCCCGATAACCGCTTTTTGAACGAAAAAAGGGTTTGTTTCATCTCATGTGTAATAAAACCTAACATGTGAATTGACAATTCCGTATGTTTCGCTCTATACTACGAATTAACGTTAGGTTTTATCACAATTAAATAAAGGCTTTCACGGGTGAATTTGTGTGAGAGCGATAAGTTGTCTAGGGTTCCGTTTAAGCCATTTGCATCGCCCCGTTAGGAGTGAAGTGGTTTAAGTTCTGGTCCGAGAGACGGCGTACAGTGATGGAAGCCCGATAGGCTTCCGGCTGTATAACACGGAAGGATAAAAGCCTGGGAGACTACTCCCGGGCTTTTCATTATTTTCAAATCATGATAGAGGGAGTGATCCTATGCTGGCTGCGCCATCGATGAGCGGAACGATTGAAATTAAAGGATTGCAGAAGGTATACGAGTCGAAAAAAAGCCGGTTTGAAGCGCTGCGAGATATTGATCTTACGATTGGTGAAAACGAGTTCCTAACCATAGTTGGTCCGTCCGGCTGCGGGAAATCAACCCTGCTCCGCATGGTTGCCGGCCTTGATGAGCCAAGCGGCGGGTCACTTCAGGTAGACGGTGAGGAAATTATCGGACCAGGCGCCGACCGCGGCATGGTATTTCAAGGCTATACGCTGTTCCCTTGGCTGACCGTACGCGAGAATATCGAATATGGGCTGAAGCTTAAAGGGGTATGCATTCTGGAGCGGCGTAAAATTTCGAATTATTTCCTGAAGGTGATTCGGTTGGAATCCTTCGACAAGGCCTATCCCAAGCAGTTGTCAGGCGGTATGAAGCAGCGGGTAGCGATCGCGCGCGCGTTAGCTAATCGGCCTAGGGTGCTGCTGATGGATGAACCTTTCGGCGCGCTCGATGCGCAGACCAAGCTGGAGATGCAGGAGATGCTGCTTGAGGTGTGGGAGAAAGAGAAGACGACTGTATTATTCATTACACATGATATTGACGAAGCTATATTCTTATCGCAGCGAATCGTAGTGATGGGCGCGGGCCCTGGGCGTATTTTGAAAGAATTCCGTGTAGAACTGCCAGAAGGCCGCACGCCGGAAGTGCGCGAGCATCCCGATTTTCTTGCTTTGAAGCGGGAGCTGGGGCAATTGTTGAAGCATTAAGCTCATCCTTTTCATTCAACTATTCAGCGATTCATAATAGGAGGCGTGAAAATGAAGAAAACGACTGAAACAGGGCAAGATCGACGTGTTCGAAACGATCAAAAAGAGCTGTCATCTCCTTCGCCCCAAGCTCGACCGCGCCTTCTTAAGGTGCTGGGCATTATTGTTATCGCCATGTTCTTCAGGCATCCTGCAGCTCTCTCCGGAGCGGCAGGATGTTTTTTGTTTAACGGGGCGAAGCGCTGACTCGGATTCTGCCGCAAAATGACTTCTGCATGCAAGCAAAAGGGAGAAATGGGGAATGCTGAAAAAGGATAATAAGGAAGCGGGAGCACGCAGGCCGATGAGTAGGTTGGCCGCCTTTTCGAAAAGAGATGGAACGTTTGGCTAGAACTGTAATCCGTGCATAAGAATTTGGGAGCGGATGAATACTATGGTCAGATTCAAAATCTTTTGAAGGATGTTTCTTCTTCGTTATAAACAAGCAGCAAGTGTCCAGTCGATTCAAAATCCTCTAGGAAAGCGGGGCAACAAGAAATGAAAGCAACTGGAATTGTACGTCGCATCGATGATCTCGGGCGTGTGGTGATTCCGAAGGAGATCCGCCGTACACTGCGTATTCGCGAGGGTGACCCTCTGGAAATATTTGTAGACCGTGATGGCGAAGTTATTCTGAAAAAATATTCTCCTATCGGCGAGCTAGGCGATTTCGCAAAGGAATACGCAGAATCGTTATTCGAGGGCACCAACCACATTACATTGATCACGGACCGGGATACCATAATCGCTGTTGCAGGAGCTTCAAAGAAAGAGCTGCTGGATAAGCAGGTAGGCGCTGTGCTGGAGAGCTGCATGGAGAACCGCAAGACGCTGGCAGAGCCGAATGGCGGAGCCTTTGAGATTGTGAAGGATACGCAGGAAACGTACACCTCTTTCGTGATTGCGCCCATTATCGCGGGTGGCGACCCGATAGGGACGGTTGTGCTGCTTAGCAAGGACGAGTCAGTCAAGATGGCGAATATGGAAACAAAAATGGCAGAAACGGCTGCTGGCTTTTTGGCCAAGCAGATGGAACAGTAGGTCACCTTGTTAGCTGCTAAAAAGGGAAGTAAACTGCAAAAAAACGGAAAATGACAGCTTCTTTGATCGAAAGAAATTTCGATTGGGGAAGCTTTTTCAACGTTTGCCATTGTGAGGTATAATAGTTACCAATATCAATGGCAGAACAGCAGGAGTGTGGGGAATGAAACGCAGGCTGGGGAAATCAGGACGAGCGACGGGATCGTCCGAGCCTGCAAGCAGGCAAAATGCCGATGAAGAAAAGCAGGCGGCTTTGGCGGAAGAATTCATAACGCCTGCCACGCTCGAAGAGTCCGCGGCAGGGAAGGAGACAGGCGGGCTGTCTGGCTCGCTTGCCGAAGGGCGTGTGGAAACGACTCGCGGTTCGAAGGGACTTCTTGCCAGCGGTGTTGTGCTTATGGCAGGAGCAGCGCTGTTGTCCAAGCTTATTGGCGTTTTTCAGAAAATTCCGCTGCAAAATTTGGCTGGAGACCGGGTATTCGGCATTTATAACGCGGTTTACCCCTTCTACCAGCTGGCGGCTGTTCTTGCGACGGCAGGTTTGCCTACGGCTGTATCGCTGCTGATCGCGGAACGTCTTCGCAAGGGCAACGATCCGGAGGGAGTTAGGCGGACGCTTTACGCTGCGCTTCTGCTGCTTGGCGTCACGGGAATTGTCGCATTTGGCTTGATGTGGTCGGGAGCGGAGACGACAGCTGGCTGGATTGGCGATTCGGAGACGGCGGGCGCTATACGCTCCGTATCCTTTGCGCTGTTGCTGTCCCCGTTTGTCGCCGCGCTTAGAGGCTACGCGCAGGGGCTGGGCAGAATGGGCTTGTCGGCTGCTTCGCAGGTCGTGGAGCAAATGATCCGCGTAGGCATCATGCTGCTAGTGCTGGCTCTCAGTTGGTCAGCCGGCTGGGAGGAGTCGACGGTAGCGGCCGGTGTAATGAGCGGTTCGGCATTTGGGGCATGCGCCGCTCTTTTCGTGCTAGTATTCCAATCATGGCGCGCCCGCAGGCGGGAGCGGCTCTCGCCGCAGGCTGGCTTGCTTCGCGCGGAAATGAAGAAGCTTGCCATGATTGCGCTGCCAGTCGCTCTCGGAGCGGCTGTCGTTCCTGTTCTTGGTGTCGTGGACGCCTTTATGGTTCCCCGCTTGCTGCAGGAAGGGGGGGCGACGGAGGCGGAATCTATGTCGTTGTTTGGCATATACAGCCGGGCTCAGCCGCTTGTGCAGCTCGTTGTGATGGTTGCGGGAGCGGCTGCGGCCGCGCTTGTTCCGGGGCTTGTGCTCGCTAGAATGCGCGGGGCTTACAGCCAGCTTCGGGTTCAGCTGTCGTTCACGGAGCGCGCGGCATGGGCTATTGGGGCTGCTGCAGCTCTTGGGCTCGTCATGTTGGCGGAACCGCTGAACATCATGCTGTACCAGGATTCCGCAGGCACGCTTTCGTTCGCGCTTGTAGGCTGCACGGCCTTAGCCGGCAGTGTCAATGCCATTACGGCGCCTGTCCTTCAAGGGCTGGGAGCGGTTCGCGTTCCCGCCGTGCTGCTGCTCGTTGCGGCGCTGCTCAAAGGCGTGTTCAATGCCGTGCTTGTTCCCCTCTACGGCATTGAGGGGGCGGCTTCCGCAGGCATTGCCGCATTAACGGCAGCCGCGCTGCTTGGCACGCTGGCGGTCCGCTTTAAGGCAGCCGAAGCGGGCGCTTCGCTCGCCGGCAGCTGGGGCGCGCGGCGCGGCGCCCGAGAAGGGCGGAGGCCGCTGCTCGGCAGCGCGGCCGCAGGCACGGCCCTTGCGCTCGCGGTCATGGCCGCGGCGCTTGCTGTCGCCGAGCGAGCGCTTGGCGCCGCGCTTGGCGCCGCGCTTGGCGGGCTGCCGCCTAGGGCGGCAGCAGCTGCGCTTGCGCTGACGTGCGTAGCCGTCGGCGCTTGCGCCTTTGGCGCCGCGGCTCTGCGCGGCGGCGCTGTAAGCGCGCGCGAATTGCGCGCGTTGCCGGGCGGCGGCGTGCTTGCCGCGCGGCTGCAGCGCTGGCGGCTTATGCCGCGGGCGCGGGAAGAGGAGTGACGTCGCGACAAGCGGGCCGCGAGTGCCATTCATTTGCGATAATGAACGCAAGTTTTATTAATTTTTCATCATGATATTGAAGTTTTCGCTAATATGGTCCATTATTACTTTTTGGAGAAAAATATAGCCTATCTTTCGGAAATGTGCCGCCAGCTTGGCATGCGTGGGGCATGGCTCTACTCTACATAAGCATGCAGCATCTTTAAGGATTGCGGCCGGCTTGCCCGCAACAAGCAGCCCTAACGCGATCGAAACCATAAAATAGATCAATCCAAAAGGAGGCTGTCGAAGGATGGCAAGTGCACAGCTTACGGTTGTCGGACTTGGTTCAGGCGACCCGGATCAATTGACGCTTGGCGTTTGGCGCAGATTGCTTGCTGCGGAGCGTGTTTTCGTACGCACGGAGCAGCATCCCGCCATGTCTTTGCTCCAAGAGAATGATATTTCGTATACGTCGTTTGACTCGCTTTACGAGCAGCATGATTCTTTTCCGGACGTGTACAAGGCTATCGCAGAGAGGCTGATTACGGAAGCCAAAAGCAGCGAAGAAGGCATTATTTACGGCGTGCCAGGCCACCCCATGGTTGCCGAACGGACGGTTCAGCTGCTCCGCGAGCAATGCCCTGCTGCCGGCATCGAGCTGCGGATTATCGGCGGCGAGAGCTTCCTTGACCAAGCATTTGTCAGCCTTGGCATGGATCCTATCGAAGGCTTCGCGCTGCTTGATGCGGCTGAGCTTCAGCCCTCGCTTCTTCGGCCGCAGCTTCACACGCTGATCGGCCAGGTGTATGATACGTACACGGCATCGGATGTAAAGCTTGCACTGATGGAGCGATATCCAGATGATTACGAAGTCGTCGTCGGACATGCTTTGGGCGTGCCTGCCGAGCAGCAAATTGTTCGCGTGCCGCTATATGAGCTTGATCGCACGCCGGGCTACGGCAATCTGTCTCTGATTTGGGTACCGCGCTCAGAGGACGCGTCGCTGCGCAATCGTTCTTTTGAGCGGCTGCATGAGATCGTGTCTATTCTGCGCAGTCCGGAAGGCTGTCCGTGGGATATGGAGCAGACGCATCAATCTATTCGCAAAAATTTCATCGAAGAGCTGTACGAAGCGCTTGAAGCCATCGACAATGATGACCCGGACGGCATGCAGGAGGAATTCGGCGATGTTATTCTCCAAGTGATGCTTCACAGCCAGATGGAAGAAGAGACGGGCGCATTTTCTGTCTATGATGTGATACAATCACTTAACGAGAAGCTTATTTTCCGCCATCCGCATGTTTTTGGAGAGCAAGGGGCCAGTAATTCGCAAGAAGCGCTGGCGAACTGGGAACAAATGAAGGCCGAGGAGAAACGCCTGAAAGGAACCGATGCGAACCGCAAATCGGTACTCGACGGTATCCCGCCTGACTTGCCTTCTTTGATGAAAGCCTATAAGCTTCAGAAGAAAGCAGCCAAGGTAGGCTTCGATTGGGATGAGATTGGTCCTGTTCTCGGGAAGATTGAAGAGGAGCTTGCCGAGCTTCGCGAAGCGATAGCATCACAGACAGAAGAAGAGCAGGCCTCGGAGCTTGGCGACTTGCTGTTTGCGGTTGTCAACGCCTCGCGCTTCATTCATGCCGATCCCGAAGAGGCGCTTGCGCGTACGAACAAAAAATTCCGCAGCAGATTTGCGTATATTGAGGAGCAGCTTCGTATAAGCGGCAAGCATTTTGACCAGACTGATTTAACAGAAATGGATCGCTTATGGGAAGAGGCAAAGCGCCAATCATCGTTTTGATTTCTCATGAATCGCCTTTTTTCGGCACCATTCGCAAAAAAATTTCAAGCAGCGGCAGGATTTATTTGCAGGTAGGCAGAATAAGTATTCTTCGTGAGAGTAAAAATTGGAAGCAACGGCGGCGCCACAAGCGTCGACCACAAATAATGGTAAACAATTAGGAGGATTTTATAATGAACAAAACAGACTTGATCAACAACATTGCAGAAAAAAGCGGTTTGACTAAACGTGACGTTGAAGCAGTACTTAACGGCTTCTTGGGCGAAGTAACCGATGCACTTGCAGGCGGAGACAAAGTACAATTGATCGGCTTCGGTACTTTCGAAACTCGCAAACGTGCTGGACGCACTGGCCGCAACCCGCAAACAGGCGCTCCAATCGAAATTTCGGAAGCAAAAGTTCCTGCATTCAAAGCAGGCAACAAGTTGAAAGAAGCTATTCAATAATCTATGCGATTAGATAAATTTCTTAAGGTATCCCGGCTGATCAAACGCCGTACCGTTGCAAAGGATGTTTCCGAGCAAGGACGCGTATGGATCAACGGCCGCGAAGCGAAAGCGAGCAGTGCCGTGAAAGCAGGGGATGAGCTCCAAATCCAATACGGCCAGAAAATCGTCACCGTGCGTATCGAACGCACAGCGGAGACGACCCGTAAGGATGAAGCCGGAGAGCTGTATACCTTGGTGAAAGAAGAGCAACGCCAGCGCGAGAACACGCTCGACTGGGAGAAACCGCAATAACATCGAGGCTGCCTACAAGCATAATACTTGTAGGCAGCCTTTTTTTTGAAATATAGGAAAATATATTATTTTGCCGGCTTTCTCTATATTTCTACGCGAAACGTAAGCTTAGCCACCAGAGGACGGCTTCAGCCGTTTACGCTTGAACGTAGAACTTATTTTCTAGTTATCTTCTTTTTTGCGTTTCAATCGTTTCGATTCGGTTTACTTATTCGGAGGACTTTTTCATGAAGGCTTTGCAGCTCCCCATTCCTGAGTATCGGCGGAAGGGTTTTTCTTTGATCGGCCATGCCATTTCATTGTTTTTCAAAAATGCGCTGCCTCTATTGTTAATCGATAGTCTTCCTGCAAGTGAAGACAAAGAGAGACGATCAGCCGGATGATGCTATCATTCAAGAGAGCTAAGTTCTAATTCCCGTCACCGCCCCATAAGCTAGTCTTAACATATAAGGCAGGTTAAGCTTTGTGCTTGCCCCTCTCTTATATTCAACGCAAACCGCATGCCGCGCCGTTTCAGGCCTGCTGGCAGCCGTTTGCGCCTAGACATGTTAAGGAAGCGGAGGACGAGTCTATGGTTGACCAAGGCAAGGGGCAGAAGCGTCAGGAAGTCAAAATGCTTAATCGAAAACTGCTGGAGCTAACGGGCGTCGTGAACGTAGAGAGCTTCGACAGCGAAGAGTTTTTACTTGAGACAGAGCTTGGCTTCCTGGCGGTAAAGGGCCAAAATTTGCATATGAAGCATCTCAGCCTCGAACAGGGAATGGTAGCAATTGAGGGGCTTGTCCATTCGCTCGCCTATATGGATGGCAGCAATGCCTCATCCAAATCCAAGGGATTGTTCGGGAAGCTATTTAAGTGACGCTTAGTATGCAGTGGTTGACGATGGCTGTCATGCTGCTGTCGGGTCTTGGCATGGGAACGGTATTCGACGGCTATCGGGTCGTAACGAATGAGCTGCGGTTCCCGCGTTGGTGGCTCCCGGTGCTTGACGTCATCTATTGGATTGCAGCGGGGCTAATTGTCTTTCGGGTATTGTACGCCAGCAACAATGGCGAGGTGCGGGCGTACGTTTTTATCGGACTGGCTATTGGCATCGTCATCTATTATTTTCTGCTTAGCAGACTCGTCATTGCAATCGTGAAATGGATGATTGGAGCGGTGAGAAAGCTAATCGGATTTATTCTCAAATGTTTGGATATTCTTGTCGTAAAGCCTTTGCTGCTGCTCTACAAAGTGCTGATGGTTATTTTTGCGTTTGGGTCTGCGCTCACTATTTTCATCTTGAAAATTGTGATACAATTAGTCCGTCCATTTTGGAAATTGTTTGTTTGGATGGCAGGACCAGCCACAAGGCCGCTTGGCCGCTGGCTGTCGCGCTATGCATCCAAATGGCAGCTGAGCGAGAAGGCCAGCAGAATGGGACAACAAATCGCTCGATTGTGGAGCAAATGGTTTAGGAGGTAACACCGCTCATGGCAGCAGCAACAGCAGATACTAAGATGCCAGGGAATGCTGGCACGAAACGCCGGTTTAAGCTTTGGATGATGTTCATCGTGCTATTTATGGGCTGGGCGGCGTATACGATCTTTGGCCAGATGCAGCAGAAGAATGCTACCGGCATCAAGCTAAACGCAGTTCAGAGCCAGATTGATGCATCGGTGCAAGAAACCGAAGCGCTCAAACGTCAAGTTGAACGATTAAACGACCCAGAATATATTGAACAGCTAGCAACCAAAGAGCAAGGCATGGTTAAGAAGGGCGTACAGCAAATTTTTAGTGACTAAATAGGGCTCCGAATCGGGTGAACGTCTGTTGACCTTACTTGAACGGTTCGGTTATAATCACGTTAATAGCGTTTTCGCAAAACTTTTAGCATATGCTTATGAACTCAGTTTTGCTTCGCATAACTTTTAGGGAGGAACATTTTATTTTATGGCAATTGAAGTGGGCGCTAAGTTAGAAGGAAAAGTGACAGGCATTACGCATTTTGGGGCATTTGTCGACTTGTCGGGAGGTGTCACGGGTCTTGTTCACATTTCGGAAATTGCTGATAATTACGTCAAAGACGTGAAGGATCACCTGAAAATCGACGATGTCGTGAAAGTAAAAGTGATCAACGTGGACAAAGACGGAAAGATCGGACTTTCCATTAAGCAAGCCATTGACCGGCCAGAAGGCCAACCAGCGCCACAACAACGCGAGCGTCATAGCGGAGGCGGCGGTGGAAGCACTGGCGGTAGTGGTGGTGGTGGTGAACGTTTCAATCGCGGCGGTGGTGGCGGTGGCGGCGGACGTCCCTTCAACAAGCAATCGGCTGGCAGACCGGCATACGGTAAACCGTCATTCGAGGATAAAGTGTCACGGTTCCTGAAA
The DNA here is from genome assembly GCF_052115165.1 of Paenibacillus sp. 2TAB23. Lineage (NCBI taxonomy): Bacteria > Bacillati > Bacillota > Bacilli > Caryophanales > Paenibacillaceae > Paenibacillus > Paenibacillus sp. 2TAB23. Next base: position 32,705 of record NZ_JBFRGD010000029.1, on the reverse strand, counting down.
GATAGCGAAGAACGCATCTCCTCTTTGAAGAAGAATACGGAGGGCAAACGCGGCGGACGCGGTGCCAAGCGAGTATAAGCTGAATCGTCATAACACTATACATGGAGCAGAACCTAACCGGTTCTGCTTTTTTTGCATTCATAAGACTTTTATATGTTTCACGCGATAAGGTATGCTTCTATTTCTACGAGGAACGGACACCCTCCTCTTGCAGAGGACGGCGAAGCTGTTTCTTCTTGAAATATAGGAAAGTATATCATTTCACCATACTTTCTCTATATGTCTACGCGAAACGTAAGCGTAGCCGCCAGAGGACGGCTTCAGCCATTTATGCTTGGTTCATTAGGCATATATATATGCTTGATCCAATAAGAAAGCGCTTACTGAATGCTGTCGAAGCGGGGCAAAAAGCGTGTATATAGAACGTGATTGCTTGTATTTGCTACGTTTTTGCACGGTCAGTGTCGTTTAAACTTTATCGTTTCGCTTGAAAAAAATACTTTTCTCTCATCCTCCTTCATTCCCGACACGATACAACGTCCTTTCGCCACTATATGGAAAGCAGTCGACACAGAATTTGTTGGCTCATACTAGCAAGGAGGATATGGACGAGACTCGGCAATCGTATACGGGGCGTATGTTTGGCAGCCTGTAGGCATGCGCCGCGGAGCCGATTATTTTTGTCGGAAAAAACTTTTTGATGTGTTACGTTAACTGACAAACTTCATGCGGACAACCTCCTATAATGAAAAACACATTACATTCGGAAATGGTGGTGTCTGCTCATGGAAAAGGAAAACGCGGTTGTGCTTCCCGGTGTGAAACGGACTGGATTAGCTAGTGCGATGATGCAGAAAGGGCGGGAGTGGGCGGCTGCACGCCGGTTCATTCAAGTCATTTTGGCCAAGAAGTGGACATTTTTACTCGTTGGTGTAGCTTTTTTACTTGGAAGAGCGGTTATTCTTGAATCGCTGATGCCGTTCGCTATTGCATACTTTGCAGTCATTTATTTCATGAGGCGAGATATTTACCCATGGGTAGCCATCTCTCTTGTGGCAGGCAGCTGGCTGGCGGCTGATCCGGCGCCTATGTGGATTGCAATGGAAATCGCGGTGCTGTTTCTATTCCTGAAGGGGCTTGAGGCTTATGAGAGGGCGGAGCTTTCTTCGGCGCCAATATTGGTTTTCGCATCAACGATATTGGTGCAGATGTTTAGCGTCTTTATTGGGGACGAGCTGAGCTGGTATAATTTCATGCTCGTTGTGGTAGAAGCTGCTCTTGGTTTCGTGCTTACGTTGGTGTTCATTCAAGCGATTCCCGTTCTGACGATGACAAAGAAATCTGCCTCACTCAAAAACGAAGAGATCATATGCTTGATGATTTTGCTCGCCTCTGTCATGACGGGGGCAGTTGGGTGGGTGTTCTACGGATTGTCGGCAGAACATGTAATGTCGCGTTATATGCTGCTTCTGTTTGCCTTGGCGGGAGGAGCACCGCTTGGCGCTTCGGTTGGTGTGGTTGCAGGACTTATTCTAAGCTTGGCTGACTTTGGTGCAGTCGTTCAAATGAGCTTACTCGCATTTGCGGGATTGCTGGCTGGCCTGCTGCGTGACGGCGGCAAAATGGCGGCGGCTTTCGGAATGTTGCTTGGCACATCAATTTTATCCATATATGTAGGAAGTCAGGCCGATGTTATGAGCTCGACCTGGGAATCGGTAGCAGCTGCTACGCTGCTTATGATGACGCCGCGAAGCATGATTCGAACGATTTCCCGTTACGTTCCGGGCACGAATGAGCATGCAAAGTCGCAGCATGATTACGCGAAGCGAGTGCGTGAAGTAACGGCAGATCGCGTGTCGCAATATTCGGAGGTGTTCAAGCAGCTAGCTCGAAGCTTTGGCCAGCTTAATAGCAGCGCAACAACGTTAAACAAAGAGGAAGAGATCGGGCATTTTATGAATGCGGTTGCGGAACGAAGCTGTGCAAGCTGCCATCGGCAAAACGCTTGTTGGGAGGACAAGTTCTTTCATACGTACAAAATGATGACGGATATGATGACGGTTGTGGAGGAGGACCGAGTTCCATCTGCCAAGGAAATGCCTAGAGCTTGGTCTGCACATTGCGTGAAAGCCTCACAGGTGCTTATTGATATGAGCCAGCAGTACGAGCTATATCAAAATAATATGCACTGGAAGAAGCAAATATTCGACTCGCGCGGACTTGTAGCTGATCAGCTGCAGGGGGTATCGCAGGTTATGGAGGATTTGGCGAAGGAAATTAAACGGGAGGGGCAGACGCTGCATTTGCAGGAGGAGCAAATTCGTGAGGCGGTGGAAGGACTGGGGTTATCGGTTCAAGGCATCGATATCGTAAGCTTAGAGGAGGGAAATGTAGATATCGAGGTGTATCATTCATTCGGACAGGGCTATGATGAATGCCGCAAAATCATCGCGCCGCTGCTGAGTGATATATTAGGCGAGCATATAGCGGTAAAGTCAGAGATTCCGCCATCGAGGAACGGTGAGCCTACATTGGTGGCTTTCGGATCGGCCAAGCAGTATGAGGTTGAGACGGGTATCGCCGGGGCTGCCAAGGGAGGAGATTTGCTGTCAGGGGACAGCTTCAGTATGGTTGAGCTGGGCAATGGAAAATTCGCAGTGGCAATTAGCGATGGGATGGGGAATGGCGAGCGGGCAAGGCAGGAGAGCAGTGCGGCGCTGTCTATTCTACAGCAGCTGCTACAGTCGGGCATGGATGAGAAGCTTGCGGTGAAATCCGTGAATTCGGTATTGCTGCTTCGATCATCCGATGAAGTATTTGCTACCGTTGATTTGGCGATCGTAGATTTGTACACGGCACAAACGACGTTTATGAAGATAGGCTCTACGCCAAGTTTTATCAAACGAGGAAATGAGGTTATTCCTATTACGGCCAACAACCTGCCTATCGGCATTCTTCAAGATATTGACGTTGATTTCGTATCCATGCAAATGCAGTCAGGAGATACGCTTGTCATGATGAGCGACGGAATATATGATGCGCCGGGGTTAGCGGTCAATAAGGAGCTTTGGATGAAACGAATCATAAGCGAGCTGGCAACGGATGATCCTCAAGAAATGGCAGACGCGCTGCTCGAGAAGGTGGTACGCCACCATAATGGGGAAATTGTTGACGATATGACTGTGCTTGTGGCCCGTATTGATAAGCATTTGCCAGAGTGGGCGTCGTTCCGCTTTCCCGGCGTGACACGCATGGAGCGGCCAAGGACGGTGAGCTGACGGTTTTGTAGAGGACTGTGCGAAATATAGGCGGCACTTGAACGGTGAGCTGGTGTGCGCTTTCAGATGACCACAGAAAGGATCAAGCCTTTTGTTCGTCGGCTTATTTACGGCTGGCGGCCATTAGGCTTTTTATTTGTTGAATCGATGAATGGAGAAAGTGAAGGTTGAGGCTGATGCCTCTATTGCTCTTTACCACGGTGGCGATTCGATGAAACAGGGTCTATGCTACTATTTAGCTTACATAAAGGATAAACCGATGAAAGATATAGGGAACATACATATATGATGAGCAGCAATTGCTGATTTAAAGGAAGATTATCGATCTTTTGCTAGTCTAGCTGTTTATCCCTCTCAAAAAAGGCAAAGCTAATAGAAAGGCTGAGGCGGAGCCTGTGCTTACGAAGCAGTGTTTGATTCTCAAACGCGAAGCTTATGGCTTAAGATGCTGTGTTTTCTCAAACGCGAAGCTTATGGCTTAAGATGCTGTGTTTGATTCTCAAACGCGAAGCTTATGCTTACGATGCAGTGTTTGATTCTCAAACACTTGGGGAGGGTAAACGATAATGAAACAAATATTGTTAATTACGGATGGCTGCTCGAATGTAGGACTAAGTCCGGTAGTGGCAGCCGCGCATGCACAATCGGAGGGAATATCCGTTAATGTGGTCGGCGTGCTTGATCACGGGGACGTAGGTGAGCTCGGTGCTGCAGAGATTGACGAGATTGCGCGGGCAGGCGGCGGGCTCAGCAGAATGGTTAACATGCGTCAGCTGTCTCAGACCGTGCAGATGATGACGCGCAAGACCGTGGTGCAGACGATTCAACTCGCGGTGCAGAAGGAATTGAAGCAGGTGCTGGGGAACGCGTCGATTGAGGCGCTGCCGCCGGAGAAACGCGGCGAAGTCGTGCGCGTTATTGATGAGCTTGGTGAGACATCGAGGCTCCAAGTGGCTTTGCTGATCGATGCCAGCGCCAGCATGAAGCCGAAGCTCGCGGCAGTAGAGGATGCTATCCATGACTTGATGCTGAGTCTTCAAGCAAGGCAAGGGAAAAGCGAAATATCAGTTTTTCATTTCCCTGGATCCAGGCATGGCGACGACTGCATATTGGACCTCGATTGGACGAGTCACCTGAATGGCGTGCATGCCATCTTTCCGAAATTGCAGATGGGCGGAACGACGCCTACAGGTCCTGCGATTATGCATATTGTTGATTTTTATCGCAAGGGCGATTATGGTAGACAGAGCAGAGATGAAACGGATGGGATGATGAGTGACTACGTCGTTTAAGGTTGACCTTCGCCGCGGGATGATGGTGACCGGCAAGTGGAAGCAAGGGAGATACCGGGTGGAGAGGTTGCTTGGTGAGGGCGCAAACGGTAAAGTATATCTCGTACAGCGCGACCGCAGCTGGTATGCGATGAAGCTTGGCATCGATGCGCTTGATCTTCAATCTGAAGTTAATGTGCTGCAATCTATTGCCAAGCAGAAGCCGCAAGGGCAAGAGTCCTATTTATTTGACGTGGACGATTTATATGGGCCGGATGGCAGAGAATATCCTTTTTATGTGATGCGTTACGTGCTGGGATCCAAAGCTGACGACTTCTTGAAGCGGCAGGGCGCAGAATGGTTTCCGCTGGTAGGCCTTAATTTGCTAGGGAAGCTGGCTAAGCTGCATCAGGCAGGCTGGGTATTTGGCGATTTGAAGGTGGAGAATGTGCTGGTAGCCGATTATGGACATGTCGAGCTCGTGGATTATGGAGGCGTGACGGCGATAGGCAAGAGCATCCGGCAGTTTACAGAGATCTATGACCGAGGCTATTGGAACGGCGGCTCACGCTCTGCAGACGCGCAGTATGATCTATTTTCATTCGCGGTGTTGTGCATACAGCTGCATGAGCCTAAACGGCTGCAGCACTTAACGGTAGAACTATTGCCGCAGAATCGATCAGCCAGCGAGCTTATGCAGATCGTCGAAAGCAGTCTGGCTTTGAAGCCAGTTGCAGGCTGGCTGCGAAAGGCGTTCGATGGGCAATTCGCAGATGCGGGCGATGCTGCTGCAGCTTGGCGGTTGTTGATGCATAGGCGTGACACCCATAGGACATCCTCGACGCCTTTCTGGCTAAAAGGGCTTGCAGCCGCTTCTGCCGTGCTGCTAGGAATATCGGTATATTGGCTGCTGCGTAATTTGATGTAGCGGCAGCTTGGAAATGAAGGTGAGGTATTACAATGAATTTGCAGAGGGAACTGGAGAAGGAAGCGGAGGATCGGGGGTTATGGTCTCCTGGTGATGTCATCGTTGTTGCCGTATCCGGCGGTCCGGACTCCATGGCGCTTTTGCATATGCTCTCTTCTATCGCTAAAAGAAGTGCGATTACCGTTATTGCTGCACACGTTAATCACGGCTTTCGTGTGGAGGAATCCGCGCATGAGATGAAGGTCGTTCAATCCTTTGCGGAGCAGCTTGGCGTCGTATTTGAGTCGGTTACGCTTGATATGCCGGCTTATATAGAAGAAACACGCATGAACGGGCAAGCTGCCTCGCGCGAGCGGCGATATGCATTCCTGCATCAAATTGCCGAACGGTATCAAGCCTCGCGCATCGCGCTTGCACATCATGCGGATGATCAAGCCGAGACGGTGCTGATGCGAATAGTCAGGGGAGCAGGTTTAACAGGACTTGCCGGAATGTCTCTAAAAAGAAGAGAAAAAAACGTGGAACTTATTCGTCCGCTGCTTCGTATGAACAAGTCAGACCTTCTGCGTTACTGCGAAGAGCATCATATTCCTTACTGTACGGATAGCAGCAACAAGGAACGCTATTATTTCCGAAATATCATTCGGCTAGATATTTTGCCTTATCTGTCCAGACATAATCCGCAGCTCTCCCAATCGCTTCAGCGGCTTGCAGAAGTGGCGGGTGCGGAAGATGATTGGATGGAGAAACAAACCGATGCATTATTTGCGCAGCTCGTAACGTTATCCCCCAATGAATGCGCGATTAGCTGCCTCGATTTGCGCGGTCTCCACGTCGCTTTACAAAGGAGATTGATTAAACTAATATTAAGTTATCTTTCTAAGGAAACGGAAAAGATATCCTTCGAGCAGATTGAGACGATGCGGTTAGCCGCTTCCGCGCATGCGCCGGCAACCTGGCGTACGGATGCTGGCGCCGGTATTCGCTGTGTTCGCGAGTACGATGGGATGCGCTTCATTAGCGAATCTCAGCTTTCGTCAGGAGAGGCAAGCGACTACTGGCATGAAGCGGGTTGGGATGAGAATAGCCTTGCGGTTATACCGAGCGGCTGGACGTTTGAGTTTATCCGAGCGTCCGCGAGCGACAGCTGCAAGCCCGTATCACGCTACGAGGCCTGCTTTGATGCTTCGGAGTTAATTTATCCGCTCGTCGTTCGAAATCGACGGCCGGGCGACAGAATTCAAGTTTTAGGATTAAATGGTTCGAAAAAAGTGCAAGATATGTTCGTTGACGAGAAGATTGCACCGTTGAAGCGGGAGCTTTATCCGCTGTTGTTCGACGCGGCAGGGAAATTGCTCTGGATACCCGGCATCCGCAGATCAAGTCACGCGCTTACGAACGAGCACACCAAGGACGTGTTATTCATAAAGGCGCGAAACGAATAAGAAGCACTGGTACACTCATAAACATAGTTAAGGCGTAGGGGGATTTCTACTTTGCAGAACGATATTCAAGAAGTATTGTACGATGCGCAGCAAATCGGTGATAAGGTGAAGGAGCTTGGCGAAACGCTAAGCAAAGATTTCAATGGGCGTAACCCGCTCGTTATTTGTGTTTTGAAAGGCGCGTTTATTTTCATGGCCGATTTGGTTAAAGAAATTACAGTGCCGCTCGAAATTGATTTCATGGCTGTATCCAGCTATGGACAATCAACCAAATCATCCGGGGTTGTGAAGATCATCAAGGATTTGGACGTCTCGGTCGAAGGCCGCGATGTTCTTATTGTTGAGGATATTATCGATAGCGGGCTAACGCTAAGCTACCTCATTGATGTTCTGGAGCGTCGTAACGCGAAGTCGGTTACGGTTGTAACCTTGTTCGATAAGCCAGCTCGCCGCACCGTGGAGCTTGAGGCTGACTACAAGGGATTTACGCTGCCTGACGAGTTTGTTGTCGGCTACGGTTTGGATTTCGCGGAAAAGTACCGCAATCTCCCTTATATCGGCATTTTGAAGCCGCAGGTTTATGAGAAATAGTTGCGATTCACCCGTACATGCCCTTCTCCGTACACCTCTATTGTTATGGAAAGTCATGATATGGTAAAATATTTTAAGCGTCTGAGAGGAGGTTGGGGATGAATCGGATCATCCGTAATACTGGTTTTTATTTAATTATATTTTTGGTGACCGTTGGGATTTTTCAATTTATCAGCAGCCAAAATAACACGACCGTTGGATTGCGATACGATGAACTCGTAAATGCAATTGAATCAGGAAATGTTAAAGAGTTAAGTCTTAAGTACGAGAACCAATCTTATTTTGTTTCCGGTAAATATAAAGTGAAGCCTGCAGATGCTGAAAACGATCAATTCGTATCGAGGACGGGCATTAGCGCCGAGCCTAAGATAGCTGAATGGTCGAAGCAGTACGGCTTTGCTTATGAAACGAAAGAAATGGATCAACCTAGCATCTGGCTAACGTTCCTTACCTCCATTATTCCGTTTGTTATCATCTTTGTCCTGTTCTTCTTCTTAATGAATCAAGCGCAGGGCGGCGGCGGCAAAGTGATGAACTTTGGCAAGAGCAAAGCGCGGCTTTACGATAACGAGAAGAAACGGATTACATTTGATGATGTTGCCGGTGCTGATGAGGAGAAGCAAGAACTTGTCGAAGTGGTTGACTTCTTGAAGGATCCGCGGAAATTCAACTTGGTTGGTGCTCGCATACCTAAGGGTGTATTGCTTGTGGGTCCTCCAGGTACAGGTAAAACCTTGCTAGCCCGTGCAGTAGCCGGTGAAGCAGGCGTGCCGTTCTTCAGTATCTCCGGTTCTGATTTCGTTGAGATGTTCGTCGGTGTCGGCGCATCCCGTGTTCGCGATTTGTTCGAGAATGCGAAGAAAAATGCTCCATGTATTATTTTTATCGATGAGATTGATGCTGTAGGTCGTCAGCGCGGAGCCGGACTTGGCGGCGGGCATGATGAGCGTGAGCAAACACTCAACCAATTGCTAGTTGAGATGGATGGCTTCGGCGCTAACGAAGGAATTATTATCGTTGCGGCAACGAACCGTCCTGATATTCTCGATCCAGCCCTTCTACGCCCAGGACGCTTTGACCGTCAGATTACAGTTGACCGTCCAGATGTGAAAGGCCGCGAAGCGGTACTGAAAGTACATGCGCGCAACAAGCCGCTGTCTAAGGATGTTAAGCTTGAGGTTATTGCGAAGCGCACAACTGGCTTTAGCGGTGCAGATCTCGAAAACTTACTTAATGAAGCGGCGCTGCTTGCTGCGCGTCGGAACAAAAAAGATATCGCGATGGTTGAGGTTGACGATGCGATTGACCGGATCATTGTCGGCACGGAGAAGAAAAGCCGTGTTGTCAGCGACCGTGAGAAACGAATTGTCGCTTACCATGAAGCGGGACATACGATTGCAGGCTTCTTCTTGGAGCATGCGGATATGGTTCATAAGGTTACGATTATTCCTCGCGGACGCGCTGGCGGTTACGTCATTATGCTTCCGAAAGAAGACCGTATGCTTGTAACGAAGCAGGAGCTTCTCGATAAAATTACCGGCTTGCTTGCTGGACGCGTCGCGGAAGAGCTCTTTATTGGAGAGATTGGAACGGGCGCTTACAGCGACTTTAAACAAGCGACTAGCATCGTACGCGCAATGATTATGGAGTACGGTATGAGCGATAAGCTCGGACCAATGCAATTCGGCAGCTCGCAAGGTCAAGTATTCCTCGGCCGCGATATCGGGCATGAGCAGAACTATTCGGATGCCATTGCTTATGAGATCGATCAAGAAATGCAGTCTATTATTACTGGCTGTTATGATCGTGCAAAGAAGCTGTTGTCCGAGAAGAGCAAGGAAATGCATTTGATTGCCCAAACGCTGCTTAGCGAAGAGACGCTTGAGCTTGAGCAAATCAAACGTTTAGTCGAAACAGGTTCTTTGGATGGGGCATCATCTTCCGATGGAGCAGCAGGTACGGTTGAACCAACAACAGAGCCGATTGTAGAAACGATTGGCGACGTTAAGGTCCGTATCCAAACTCGTGAGCAGGATGAAGTGAAAGGTCCAAGCTTAGAGAAGCGCGACAACACAGACGAACCAGACAAGAACGAGTAGAGTATTGGAGTTATGGCTAGCTATAGTCGTTCTGCTACTTGTAAGAGTAGCGGGACGACTATTTTTTACTTTATTAATGTTCGGATTTAGCCTATAATACAGGTATAAACCACAAGCGGAAAACAAGAAAGCTAACGTGAAGGTTTATATTTTTTTGGCCGTGTATTACATAAATGTTACATTGATTTGAAAATGATGATTTTGTGTCACAAAACCTGACATTAAGTCATTGACGTTTATTTTTTTGTAACTATAATGAAATAATAGCGGCCAGTAACAGCAAGACTAAGAAGGTATAACAGGGGTTGCACAGCTTTAACAAAACAAGAAGCAAGGGAGAGAATACGCATGAAAAAAACTTTTAGTCTTATGCTCGTGATGATGATCGCGTTGACACTTGTATTGTCGGCTTGTGGAGCAAAGAATAACAATGAGGGCGGAACAAACGGAGGTACCAACGAAGGTACTAAGGTAGAGTCCGACGGGACAGGCAAAGACTTCAAAATCGGTATGGTAACGGATGTCGGCGGCGTACATGACAAATCCTTTAACCAAAGCGCATGGGAAGCTCTTGAGACTGTAACAGCCGAAACGGGTGCAGCTACGAAATTCCTAGAGAGCAAAGGCGAAGCGGATATGGAGCCAAACCTGAACAGCTTCGTTAAAGATGGTTACAACCTAACTTGGGGTATCGGTTTCTTGTTCAACGATGCGCTAAGCAAAGTGGCAAAAGAAAACCCAGATGCTAAGCTTGCTGTTATTGATAGCGTAATTGAAGCGCCAAACGTTGCTTCTATTACTTTTGCTGAGCACGAAGGCTCCTTCCTGGTAGGCGTTGTTGCGGGTCTTATGACGAAAACAAACAAAATCGGTTTTGTAGGCGGAATGGAAATTCCGGTTATCAAAAAGTTTGAAGCTGGTTTCAAAGCAGGCGTTGCTGCTGTTAAGCCGGATGCTAAAGTTGAAGTTGACTACACAGGCGACTTCGGCAAGCCTGACCTTGGTAAATTGGCTGCAGCTACAATGTACGATGGCGGCGTTGATATTATTTTCCACGCAGCTGGCGGAACGGGTAACGGCGTATTCAATGAAGCAAAAGCACGTAAAGACAATGGCGATGCCGTTTGGGTTATCGGCGTAGATAAAGACCAATCCCTGGAGTTCGGCGATGAAATCACGCTTACTTCGATGATGAAGGGCGTAGAAGCTGCTGTTCATAAAGTATCAAAGGACTTAATCGCAGGCAACTTCGCAGGCGGTACAACGCAAGAGCTTGGCTTGAAAGATGATGCTGTAGGCTTGCCGGATACATCTTCTAAGAACGTCCCTGCTGATGTACTTGAAAAAGTGGCGGAATACAAAGCAAAAATCGTTAGCGGCGAAATCAAAGTACCTACTGAATAGTTTTCGCTATTCCTTGGTATCCTTTGTTTGAGGTTCGTTTGCAGATTGCATCAGACAAGACCGGCTTCGGCCGGTCTTTATTCTTTTTTATTTTAAGAAATATGTGTATAATGTGCTTGCGCTACATGTTTTTATAGCGGTAGAACCGGGGAGATGATAAGGAATGGACCGGAGCTTAACGGCAGTACAATTAAAAGGGATAACGAAACGGTTTCCTGGGTTGGTAGCCAATGATTCCATCAATTTCGAGTTAAAAAAGGGTGAAATCCACGCCTTGCTTGGCGAGAACGGCGCAGGCAAATCAACACTAATGAATATCTTGTTCGGTTTATATCAGCCTGACGAAGGCGAGATTTGGATTAACGGAAATCAGACGGTTATCGAAGGTGCTTCGCGAGCTATTGAATTAGGTATTGGAATGGTGCATCAGCATTTCAAGCTCGTACAACCTTTCACGGTTGCAGAGAATATTGTGCTTGGCAATGAGCCTGTCAAAGGGTTGAAAATTGACTATAAGCTTGCAAATGAGAAGGTTCGGACGATTTCTGAACGTTATGGTCTGAAGGTAGACCCTCAGGCGCGAATTAAAGATATCACGGTCGGCATGCAGCAGCGCGTAGAAATTTTAAAAACGTTGTATCGCGGAGCGGAAATCGTTATTTTCGATGAACCGACTGCCGTATTGACTGTGCAGGAAATCGAAGAACTCATTGAGATCATTCGAAACCTTGCTGCGGAAGGCAAATCGATTATTATCATTACGCATAAGCTGAAAGAGGTTATGGCTCTTGCGGATTCTGTAACCGTTATTAGACGAGGCAAGGTGATCAAGACCGTCACAACCGATGAAACGAATGAGCAGCAGCTTGCTGAGCTTATGGTGGGCCGTGATGTTTCGTTTGAAGTGAAGAAAACAAAACGCGAGCCTGGCGAGGTAATTCTTGCGGTGGACAATCTGCAGATGAAGGGCGAGCAAGGCAAAAACGCATTGAACGGTGTCAACCTCGCGATTCGGGCCGGCGAGATTCTTGGCATTGCAGGCGTTGACGGCAACGGGCAAAGCGAGCTAATCTATGCGATTACGGGGATGCGGAAGGCCGATGGAGGCGCTGTGAAGCTGAATGGGCGCGATATGACCAACTATTCCCCACGTGACGTATCAGTTGCAGGCGTTGGTCACATCCCTGAGGACAGGCATAAGCATGGTCTCGTGCTAGAGTTCAGCGTCAGCGAGAACATGATCCTCAACACATATTTCGAACCGGAATTCGGAAAATCAATGTTTATTGACTATAAAGCGATGGATGCGCTCTCGGATAAGCTGGTCAAAGAGTTTGATGTTCGCTCATCCGGCATCCACACGCATGCACGCGCGCTGTCTGGAGGCAATCAGCAGAAAGCGATTATCGCAAGGGAGCTGCATAAGGATCCAGATCTGCTAATTGCAGTTCAGCCTACGCGGGGGCTTGATATTGGTGCGATTGAATATGTTCATAAGCGTCTAATACAAGCCCGGAACGAGGGTAAGGCGATTCTGCTGGTCTCTTTTGAGCTTGATGAGCTTTATGCTCTGTCTGACCGCATAGCGGTTATGTACGAAGGCAGGCTGATGGGCGAGGTAGACGCAGAGCAGAGAGACGATCAACAGCTGGGCCTCATGATGGCTGGCAACAAGGCAACTGCGGAAAGGAGGGGATAGCGCATATGGAAATGTTGAGAAAAATATTTAGTAAATCGTCTATCCTCATCCCTCTGATTGCGATTGTTCTCGGTCTAATTGTAGGGGCAATTGCGATGCTGGCGGGAGGTTACAATCCCATACTTGCCTATTCGTCATTGCTGGATAAGCTGTTCAGCACGCCTTACAACCTTGGTGAAGCGATTCGGGCCATTACGCCGCTCATATTTACCGGTCTTGCGGTATCGTTTGCATTCCGAACCGGGTTATTCAATATCGGGGTAGAAGGACAGTTTGTCATGGGTATGACAGGCGCAACGATCATTGGCGTTTTACTCGATCTACCGTGGTACATCCACGCTCCGCTTGCAATAATAACTGGCGCGGTGTTCGGCGGATTGTGGGCTGGCATTGCAGGCTATCTGAAAGCGAAGCGCGGCGTTAACGAGGTTATTTCCTCCATCATGCTCAATTGGATCGCCTTGTTTCTGTCGAACTTTATTGTTGCGAAGTACCTTGTCGAGAAGGGACAACAGAAATCAATGGCGGTTCACGAATCCGCTATGGTCAAAATCGATTGGCTGATCAAGCTGACGGACAATGCCCGGATGCACTGGGGAACCATCATTGCGATCGTCTGCGTTATCATATTTTACATCGTACTCTGGCGTACAAAGCAAGGCTATGAGCTGCGTGCGGTTGGCCACAATCCCGATGCAGCCCTGTATGCGGGGATGAATGTCAATGTAACGATGGTGAAATCGATGTTCATAAGCGGTATGTTTGCAGGACTTGGCGGGGTTTTTGAAATTCTAGGTGTATTCGGCAATCAGACTGTGATGGCTGCTTCTCCTGGCTATGGGTTTGACGGTATTGCAGTAGCATTGCTTGGGGGCAATACCCCAATAGGCGTTCTGTTAGGCGCTGTTTTATTCGGCGGGTTAAGTTACGGCTCAGCCGGTATGAGCTTTGGTGCAGGCGTTCCTCCGGAGGTTGTTCGCATCGTGATCGGTGCCGTTATTTTCTTCGTTGCTTCGCATGGATTAGTGAAGTGGTTCCTTAAGCCTTTTCTAAATAAACGTGCGAGCAAGCGGAAGGAGGCGGCGTAGATGAACGTACTCGAAATCATTGGACAGCTCATTAATACAACGCTTGTCTTTTCTACCGCGCTGATCTTTACGGCGCTCGGGGGAATGTACTCGGAGCGCTCGGGTGTCGTTAACATCGGTCTCGAAGGCTTAATGGTGTCAGGCGCGTTTGCTGCGGCTGTCGCTACCGAATATGCCATTCAAGCGGGTCTTGGCGGCGTTTCACCTTGGATTGGTTTTATAGCGGCAGCCGTCTACGGCGTACTGTTCTCATTACTGCATGCGATATCGACGATTACGTTTCGGGCGGATCAAACGGTTGTGGGTGTCGTTATTAATATTTTATCGCTAGGCTTAGCCCTTTATCTGACAAAAAGCCTGTATGCAGGCTCGGGGCAGACACCACTGCTTGAGAACGTGTTTCATAAATGGCAGATTCCGTTTCTATCGGACATCCCTCTGCTTGGCAGGGCGATATTTACTGCATACCCGACAACGTATATCGCGCTCGCACTTGCTGTTATCAGCTACTACATTCTGTTCCGCACGCCTTTCGGGCTGCGTCTTCGCGCGGTTGGCGAGCATCCGAGCTCGGCAGATACAGTAGGGATTAGCGTGTCCAAATACCGTTACATCGGCGTATTGCTCAGTGGAGCGCTGGCAGGTCTTGGCGGTGCTACGATTACGCTGACAACGACAAGCAGCTTTGCGCATAATACGATTTCGGGCCAAGGCTTCATCGCGCTTGCCGCGTTGATATTCGGCAAGTGGAATCCGCTTGGCTTAGTAGGCGCAGCAATGTTTTTCGGTCTCGCACAAGCGCTCAGAAGCTTTATGCAGCGATTTGAATTTGCACAGCAAATTCCGGCAGAGTTCTTCTATATGCTGCCTTATGTATTGACCTTGATCGTTCTAGCGGGTGCCGTTGGCCGTTCCAATGCGCCTTCTGCGCTTGGTCAGCCATACGATCCAGCAAAACGTTAATGGAAGACAAAAGTCTCTTTCCCTTGAGGAGAGAGACTTTTCTATTTATACAGCAAGGCAATCGATTCTTTTCCCTTAATTGCCTAATATCGCCATATTGGGCGTGAATCGTCGAAATGGCTCGGATTTTATGCGAAGAAAGCCCGTTTGCTGCGAATGCTGCCCGGATACAGCTATAAGAAAAATTAATTTGAAGCAGTAGGCCCAAAAAGGGCTTTCACGCATTGACAGTAGCATCTACCGCGTGTAAATTAAAACTTAATCAAATGAATTTATCCCTTTTGGTTTAAACTATAGGTAAGCGACTTTCTAAGTTTGTGCATCAATTCACAAAGTTGAGCTTGCCGTATAACGGAATGGGCATACCCCATCCCTCATAAGAGGAGAGGATCTACTGTGGAAGCACTGGCGCTGGAACGCAAGGCGGAGCAAAACCGCGAGCTGCGTGAACGGTTGTTACAGTTGAAGAAAGAACGGAATGCTATTATTCTAGCTCATTATTATCAGCGTGATGAAATACAAGAGGTAGCGGATTTCCGCGGCGACTCCTTTTTGCTTGCGCAGAAGGCGGCCCAGACGGATGCTGACGTTATCGTTTTCTGCGGCGTTCACTTTATGGGTGAGAGCGCTAAGATTCTTGCACCTAACAAAACGGTTATTATACCCGATGAGCGCGCCGGTTGCCCAATGGCAGACATGGTCAGCGTTGATGGCTTGCGCAAGCTGAAAGCGCAGCATCCGAACGCAAAGGTAGTAACCTACATTAACTCGTCTGCAGAAATTAAAGCAGAGACGGATATTTGCTGTACATCAGCAAACGCGGTTAAGGTTGTGAACTCGGTTGAGGGCGATGAAGTGATCTGGGTACCGGATAAAAACCTTGGCCACTATGTGCAGCAGAACACAGATAAGAAGATGATTATCTGGGAAGGCTACTGCAACACGCATGACATGCTTACGGTCAAAGACGTTGAGGAAATGAAAGCGAAATATCCGAACGCACAGTTTGTCGTTCATCCAGAGTGCCGTCCCGAAGTTGTGGAGTTAGGTGACTTTGTCGGCAGTACAACAGCCATTATCAAATATTGCAAGGAATCCGATTGCCAAGAGTTCATCGTGGGCACGGAGGATGGCACTGGCTACCAGCTTCGTCTAGACAGCCCGGGCAAGACCTTCCATTTTGCATCCAAATATTTGGTTTGCCCGAATATGAAGGTGAATAATTTGAAGAAGCTTGTGAAAGCTTTGGAAACGATGCAGCCTCAAATTTACGTACCGCCTCATGTTGCGGATCAAGCCCGTCTTTCCTTGGAGCGCATGCTGCTTGTGAAGTAAGAAACGCTACTTTTATGTTCGCAAGATTAGCTTCGCTGTAAATTTTATGCCTATATTCCATGAAAAGACGTAAGCAGACGGCAGTGAGCCGGGTTTCACCGTTTACGCTTGGGGGAGCCATGATGATTCCTAGATATTTAGTAGATGTGCAGCTTAGTGAGCTGCCTGTTGTTGAAAAAGATGTCATCGTAATCGGGGCCGGCATTGCCGGTCTTTTTACCGCTATACGGGCAAGTGAGAACAATTCCGTTCTAATGATTACGAAAAAATCGCTGCTCGACAGCAATACAAGGTATGCACAAGGCGGAATAGCCGCTGTAATATCGGATGAGGATTCTCCAGCTTACCATAGACAGGACACGCTCATAGCAGGAGCTGGACTGTGCTCGGATGAAGCCGTCGATGTATTAGTGCACGAGGGACCTAAAGGCGTTCGCAGCTTAATTAAGATGGGAACGCAATTCGACTTGGAGAATGGCGAGTTTGCGCTGACGAAAGAAGGCGCTCACAGCCAGCGGCGGATTTTGCATGCCAACGGTGACGCTACCGGCTTCGAGATTGTTCGGGCTTTATCGGAAACCGCGGTTGCGAATGATCGAATCGAGGTGTGGGATGACCATTTTGTCATCGATTTGGTTACGCAAGACGGCGTATGCTGTGGAGCTATCGTGCAAAAGCCAGGCGGACAGCGTTTATTCGTCAAAGGCAAAGCCGTTATTCTCAGCTCAGGCGGTGCCGGGCAGCTATACCGCTACACAACAAATCCTGAGGTCGCAACAGGTGACGGCATTGCCATGGCTTACCGTGCAGGAGCATACATACAAGACGTAGAGTTCATTCAATTTCATCCGACTTCACTCTGTTACCCTGGAGCGCCGAGATTTTTAATTTCGGAGGCTGTCCGGGGCGAGGGTGCGTATCTTCGCAATATCAAGGGAGAACGATTCATGGAGCGTTATCATGAGCAGCAGGAGCTGGCTCCTAGGGACGTTGTTGCGCGCGCAATCGTTAGCGAAATGGAAGAGACGAAGTCAACCTTTGTTTATATCGATATTACGCATGAATCACCAGAGATGGTCAAGCACCGTTTTCCTACTATATACGAATACTGTTTGAGATACGGTCTTGATCTGACCTCGGATTGGATTCCGGTAGCCCCAGCCATGCATTATATGATGGGCGGAGTGAAAACGGACTTAAATGGAGAAACAAACATTAAGCGTTTGTTCGCATGCGGAGAGGTTTCATCAACCGGCGTACATGGAGCTAATCGATTGGCAAGCAATTCGCTGTCTGAAGCGATCGTGTTTGGCAGACGAATCATTAAGCGAATCGAAGAGCTTACGGAAAATACCGTTATCCCCGTTATCGACAAAGACACGGAGCGAATCAACACCTCGATTCAAGCGGTAGTCGAAAGACGTCTTAAGCTTCAAAAAATAATGGTTCGTTATGCAGGCTTGCGCCGAGATGCCAAAGGATTGATCAAAGGGCTGGAGGAATTGAAGCGTCAGCTTCCGATTTATCAGTCAGTGCTTACCGAGCGTGAGGAATATGAATTTGCGAACCTGCTCACATGCGCTTTACTGACTACAGAGGCTGCGCTCTCTCGCGAGGAAAGCCGCGGAGCGCATTATCGTGAGGATTTCCCGGCTCG
The DNA here is from genome assembly GCF_052115165.1 of Paenibacillus sp. 2TAB23. Taxonomy (NCBI): domain Bacteria; kingdom Bacillati; phylum Bacillota; class Bacilli; order Caryophanales; family Paenibacillaceae; genus Paenibacillus; species Paenibacillus sp. 2TAB23. The sequence goes on along the minus strand of NZ_JBFRGD010000029.1, from coordinate 14,947 downwards.
CGACGATGAAATGTGGAGAAAGCATACGGTGTTACACCGTCTATATGGACTGACGGAGGAGCGAATAGAGAATGTTTGAATGGACGGCAGGCGGATATGATACGGCGGTGCGCGAGCAAATTCGCGGCTGGCTTGCAGAGGATATTGGCAGTGGAGACATCACGACAGAGACGACTATACCAAGGGATTCGCGTTCTAAGGCTGTTATCCATGTCAAAGAAAGCGGTATTGTTGCTGGAATTCCAATCGCTAAGCTTGTATTCGAGGTCGTGGATGCATCACTTGTATTCCAGCCTCACGTAAACGATGGGGATCATGTCGTTAAAGGAACGGTACTTGCTACAGTAGAAGGCAGCACGCACAGCTTGCTAATAGGGGAACGACTAGCGCTTAACCTGATGCAAAGGCTGTCTGGCATTGCGATGAAGACGGATGCATTTGTCCGTGCGCTTGAAGGCTTGCCGGTAAGGCTAGTCGATACGCGCAAAACGACGCCAGGCCACCGCATGCTTGAGAAGTACGCAGTACGCGTAGGCGGCGGAGCCAATCACCGCTTCGGCTTATATGATGCTGTAATGATCAAGGATAACCATATTAAAGGTTCAGGCGGCATTCGTGCAGCTGTTGAGGCTGCGCGCAGCAAAATCCCCCATACGATGAAAATTGAAGTGGAGACGGAATCGCTGGAGCAGGTGGGCGAAGCGCTCGCTTGCGGGGCGGACATTATCATGCTGGACAACATGGCTCCGGCTATGATGAGAGAAGCGGTAGCCCAAATCAAGCTAGCATCCCCGCATGTTATCGTAGAAGCGTCAGGCGGCGTTTCATTAGAAACAATTAAGGGTATTGCAGATTGTGGAGTCGATGTCATTTCCGTTGGAGGATTGACCTATTCTTTCCAAGCGCTGGACATTAGCTTGGATTTGAATGCGAAGAAGGGTGGGGAACTGCTTTGATCCTCGTCATTGACGTCGGAAACACGAATATCGTACTTGGCATTTACAAAGGAAAAGAGCTCCTTCATCATTGGCGTCTAAGCACGAATCGTTCTGCCACAGTAGATGAATATGGCATAAACATCCATAACCTGTTTCATTATGCGGGCGTTAAGCTTGAGCAGATGGAAGGGGTCATTATTTCCTCTGTCGTGCCTCCTTTGATGCGCACGTTAGAGCAGCTATGTCTGAAATATATGCGAAAAATTCCTTTAGTTGTAGGTCCTGGCGTGAAAACCGGATTGAATATCCGTTATGAAAATCCGCGTGAGGTTGGCGCCGATCGTATCGTTAATTCAGTGGCGGGTATCGTTAAATACGGGTCGCCGCTTATTGTCGTTGATTTCGGTACGGCAACGACGTTCGACTATATTGATGAAGGCGGCAACTACTTAGGCGGAGCAATCGTTCCGGGGATAGGCATTTCGACTGAAGCGCTTTACCAGCGTGCGGCAAAGCTGCCGCGTATTGAACTTGTAAAGCCGAAGAGCGTCATAGGCCGAAATCCGGTTACATCGATGCAGGCTGGCATTATTTTTGGCTATGCGGGCCAAGTAGATGGTATCGTCAAACGTATTCGTACCGAATTTGGCGTTTCGCCGCGCGTCATAGCGACGGGAGGGCTAGCGGAGTTAATTGCCGCCGAATCGGAAACGATAGAAGAGGTCGATCCGCTGCTGACCCTGGAAGGTCTTCGAATCATATATGAACGCAATCAGGAGGGATTATAATGGATAATCAGCTGAAGGACGTGCTGGTGCGGGGAACGGCATGGGACGGAAAGATTCGAGTGTTCGCGGCTCGTACGACTCAGCTTGTTGAGGAGCTCCGCAAAAGGCATGATACCTATCCAACGGCTACGGCCGCCCTTGGTCGGACATTGACGGCAGGAGCCATCATGGGAGCCATGCTGAAAGGACAGGAGAAGCTGACGATTCAAGTGAAGGGCGATGGTCCGGTTGGTCAAATCGCCGTTGATGCGAATGCGGAAGGCGAGGTTCGCGGCTACGTTGACAACCCTCATGTACACTTGCCCAGCAATGCGCAAGGGAAGCTGGATGTAGCAGGCGCAGTCGGAAGCAGTGGATATCTTCATATCACAAAGGATTTGGGAATGAAGGAGCCATATCGCGGCAGCGTTCCGATTGTGTCGGGTGAGCTTGGTGAAGACTTTACGTATTATTTCGCTGTTTCGGAGCAGACGCCTTCCGCTGTTGGATTGGGCGTGCTGGTGGATACGGATAATCATGCCGTGCTGGAATCTGGCGGATTCATCGTACAGCTCCTGCCTGGACTGTCGGATGAAGAAATAACGCGGCTGGAGCAAGCGATAGCATCCTTGCCGCCTGTGACGACCCTTCTATTCGAGGGGGAAACGCCTGAGGGCCTGCTCCGCCGAATTGTTGGCGAGGGTGAGCTTCACATACACGATACCATGGATTTAAAGTTTCAGTGCTTTTGCTCATCCGAGCGCGTGGAGCAGACGCTTCTTAGCTTAGGCGAGCATGAACTGCAGCAAATTATAGATGAAGACGGAAAAGCGGAAGTCGTTTGCCAATTTTGCAACGAAGCGTATACATTTGAACGGGCTCAGCTGGAGCTGCTGCTTGCTCAAGCGAAACCGAAGCCGATCCAATAAATTGGAGGCCTTAGGGGAATGAGGAAATACGAGGTGCTTAGGACCGTTGTTATCCTTCAAGCCGTTTGTATGGTCGTATTGACGGTAGTCGTGATTATAAAGGTGTGGCCGGGGAATGACCGCCAGCTGGATAATCAGGCACCAACGAATGTCGGGAGCGAAGAAGAGCCTATAGACCCGGGTAAAGTGGAGCCATCGCCTGGAGGAGACCAATCAATTCAGGAAAATGGACGGCGAGTCATTGCTAGAGTAGGCAAAGAGACGATTACGGCAGCTGATTTGCAGGGCGAGCTCGAGAAGCAATATGGGGAAGCCACCCTGCGATCGTTAATGGTGCGTAGAGCGATTGATCTAGAGTCGGCGGCATTTGATCTGAGCATATCAGCAGATGAACAAAGCCGTGAGCTGGCGAAGATGGTTGAAGGTTATGAAAGCGAGTCGCGCTATTATGAAGTGATGCAGGAGCAGCTCGGTATGAGTAGGGAACAGGTGCTGGATGAGTTGAATTATCGGCTGCTTATGGAGAAAATCGTCATCCGTAGTATTAACATTACTGACGAAGAGGTTGATCGCTACATTGCGGACCATCCTGAAGAATTCGAAGCAAGAACGCAGCTTCATCTGCAATGGATTATGACCGAGACATCGAAGGAAGCGAATTCGGTACTCGGACTGCTTACGGACGGTGCGGATTTCGCTGAGCTGGCGCGTACCTATTCAATCGATTCCTTCACAGCGGATGGAGGCGGAGATCTCGGCTTGATTGATGCGGATGATCCATTCTACAATTCCGAGATGCTCGAAACAGCGAGCAGATTGCAGGTTGCCGAGATGGCTGGTCCAATAAAGGTGGATGGCGGATTTGCCGTAATTCGACTAATCGAACGACAAATGACCACCACGATGACGGGACGAAGGCTGCATGATGCCGTTCGCAAGCAGCTGGCGCTTGAACAAGCTGATTCGCTCTCCGAAATGGAAGATAAGCTGCTGGCCAAATATGATGCAGTGAAAATCGAATAGCATCTCATATAGGCAACGTTTTCAATGGAGTGAGAAAGTCACTATTGACAAGGGATACAAGACATTGTTAAGATGGAATTAGTGAAAATACCAACTGAATTAGTCGGAATAAGGAGGCAGTTATTTCCATGGCCAAAATCGTACAAAGTGTTCTTGATCTTATCGGTGATACTCCGTTAGTTCGTTTAAACCGTCTCGTACCTGAAGGTAGCGCAGAAGTATATGTTAAGCTTGAGTACCAGAATCCGGGTGCAAGCGTCAAAGACCGTATTGCAATCAGCATGATCGAAGTAGCTGAGCAAGAGGGAATTATCAAGCCAGGCGATACGATTATTGAGCCTACAAGCGGCAATACAGGAATCGGACTAGCACTTGTAGCAGCGGCAAAAGGCTATAAGGCTATCCTTGTAATGCCAGAAACAATGAGTATTGAGCGTCGCAACCTGCTTCGTGCTTATGGCGCAGAGCTTGTATTGACACCAGGGTCTGAAGGAATGAACGGCGCTGTTCGCAAAGCGGAAGAGCTTGCAGCTGAACATCCTAACTACTTCCTGCCGCAGCAATTCAAAAACCAAGCAAACGTTAAGGTACACCGCGAGACAACTGGACCTGAGATCGTTGAAGCAATCAACTCGCTTGATGGCAAATTGGATGCGTTCGTAGCAGGTATCGGTACGGGCGGTACTATTTCCGGTACGGGCGAAGTGCTTAAGAAAAACTTTGAAGGCATCAAAATTTACGCAGTAGAGCCGGCTGCTTCGCCGATCCTATCCGGCGGTAAACCGGGCGCTCACAAAATCCAAGGAATCGGAGCAAACTTCGTACCTGACATTTTGAACCGCGAAATTTATGATGCTGTTATTACGATTGAGAACGAGGATGCATTCGATTATGCTCGTCGTGCTGCGAAAGAAGAAGGCATTCTTTGCGGTATTTCTTCTGGTGCTGCGATTTATGCAGCCTTGCAAGTGGCGAAAGAGCTTGGTGCAGGCAAACGTGTAGTAGCGATTGTTCCAAGTAACGGCGAACGTTACCTTTCAACTCCACTATTCAACTTCGAAAACTAATTTCTGATGCTTATAGCCAACAGCCTTTCATTCCTCGGAATGGAAGGCTTTCTTTTTAACTAGCTATTCGGTATACTGAGCAAAATAAGTGAAGTTATCGGGGGTTGAGGGTGATGGTCACCGCTAAGGAGCAGTGGACTCGGTGGCACGCCGAACGGAAATATACAACGCTGCCGCTGATTATGGAAATACCATTTCAGCTCGAGCTTCGGGCAGGGGTTTTATCGTGGGAAGAGGTATGGCAGGACGCTTCGCCGTATGCTTTCGTTTTAGAGAGCGGGAAGGACGGACGATACTCCTATCTGGGCTTGCATCCGGATGCGATTATTCGAGGGAAAGGCATGTCTGCGGAATCGGTAGCTTTTCGGTCATTAGAGGAGCAGAGCAAGCGCGCATGGAGCGGAAAGCCGCTTGAAGTAGTACGGGAGTGGATGAGTGGCAAAACCGGACCAAGGGTTGCTGATGGTCCCAAATGGATTGGCGGCTGTGTCGGGTTCTGGGGATATGACGTTATTCGTTCCATAGAGCGCTTGCCGATGCTTGCATTGGATGATCGAAGCATTCCGGATTACTTATTCATGCAAGTCAATGAGCTATGGATTATAGACCATGTGGATGAGAAGGTTTACTGTGCTGTCCATACGGAGATTGATCTTGGCAGTGATGAGGCGGAGCTAAGCGCAGCGTATGAGAATGCCCTCTTTAGAGCGAGCGGCATGACCGATTATTGGCTGACTTGGTTTGATGAGGACAAGGCCAAAGAAAGAGCGGCGACAACTCGGAGGAAACGACTACAGCTGCTAGACGATGATCAACTGCAGATGGATATGTCTTCTCTTGCTGTTATAACCTCTCCTTTTCCGAAGGAAGCTTATATGGAAGCTGTTCGCCGCATACAGCGATATATAGAGCAGGGTGACGTGTTCCAAGTGAATTTATCGGTACGACAGAGCAAAGAAATCGTATCATCGCCGGAAGAACTTTATGAATGGCTGCGATTAATTAATCCATCCCCTTACATGGGCTTCCTGCGCTGTCCTGATTTCCAGCTGGTATCGGCCTCACCTGAGCTATTGGTTGAGCTGAAGGAGACTAAGCTTGCAACAAGACCGATTGCCGGAACTCGCAGGCGCGGTCGCACGGAGGAGGAGGACCGTCGCTTGGCAGACGAGCTCCTCTCGAATGAGAAGGAACGAGCTGAGCATATCATGCTGGTCGACTTGGAGCGAAATGATCTTGGGCGCATTTCCGCTTACGGCACAGTGAAGGTAGAAGAGCTGATGGTCATCGAGCAGTATTCGCATGTGATGCATCTGGTATCGCAAGTAGAAGGGCAGTTGGCGCAAGGCAAGGATGCTTATGATGTTATTTCAGCTACTTTTCCTGGTGGAACGATTACAGGTGCCCCGAAGATTCGGACGATGGAGATCATCGAGGAGCTGGAGCCAACGCGCAGAGGTCCCTACACGGGCTCGCTTGGCTGGATTGACTACAATGGCGATATGGAATTTAATATCATTATAAGAACGATGGCTCTGCAGGATGGGGCCGTTCATATTCAAGCAGGTGCTGGTATTGTTATTGATTCGGACCCGGAGCGGGAATATAAGGAATCATTGAACAAAGCAAAGGCGTTGTGGAAGGCCATTCAATACAGCGAACGGTATGCGGCGCATAGACAGGCAGCAGAGCCGGATAAAGGGGGAGCCTTAACATGATATTGGTAATCGATAATTATGATTCTTTTACGTACAATCTCGTTCAGTATTTGGGTGAGCTTGGTGAAGACATTACGGTGAAGCGCAATGACGAGATCGATTTGGCAGGAATCGAAGCGATGGCACCCGATCACATTCTAATTTCGCCAGGCCCCTGTTCCCCGAATGAAGCGGGTATCAGCCTTTCTCTTATTGAGCATTTCAAAGGGAAAATTCCTATTTTCGGTGTTTGCTTAGGGCATCAGTCTATCGGACAAGCCTTTGGCGGCGAGGTTGTTCGCGCCGAGAAGCTCATGCACGGCAAGACTTCCGCGATCCATCATCAGGGGAAATCCATATTCGAGGGAATGCCCTCGCCGTTTACGGCAACGCGCTATCACTCCCTTATTGTACGTCGTGAAACGCTGCCAGACTGTCTGGAAATTACAGCAGAAACAGAGGAAGGCGAAATTATGGGCCTTCGTCATAAGGAATATCCGATTGAGGGCGTACAATTTCACCCTGAATCGATCATAACGGAGCATGGCCTTACAATGCTTCGTAATTTCTTGCAAAACCGGACGGGCGCAGTGCGATGAAAATCGGACTGAACGGCACCGTTTTGGAAGCAAGTGAAGCCGTGATCTCAGTTTATGATCACGGTTTTTTGTACGGTATGGGCTTGTTCGAAACCTTTCGTACCTATAACGGGGTACCTTTTTTATTAGATCGACATTTGAATCGTCTGCATGCGGGCTGCGAGCAGTTGGGCATTCGATACCAGAGCGATCCCAAACAAATCGCTGCATGGGTAAAAGAACTGATCGCAGCAAATGGATTGGAGGATGCTTATATCCGAATGACCGTTAGCGCCGGGGAAGCGGAGCTGGGCTTGCCGACCGGTGATTATGAGCGTCCGACTGTACTTATGTTAGTGAAGGCTCTGCCGTCCATAAATGATGAGGTTCATATGCGCGGAAGGGAGCTGCGGCTTATGAAGACGCGGCGGAACACCCCGGAAGGTGATGTTCGCTACAAGTCTCTCCATTATATGAACAATATTATTGCGAAGCGGGAGCTGCTCGCAAGCGGAGCCTCGGCGGGAGCGGAAGGGCTCATGCTGAGCTATGAGGGATGGCTGGCGGAGGGGATTGTCAGCAACTTGTTTTTCGTTATGGATAACGTTGTATGCACGCCGGCGATTTCAACCGGCATATTGCCGGGCATTACGCGTGAGCGTGTGCTGGAACTGGCGAGCGGCAAAGGATTTCAAACAGAGGAAGGGTTATATAGCTGGGATATGCTGCTGCAGGCGGGCGAGGTTTGGCTGACCAACTCGATTCAGGAGCTCGTGCCTGTTACGAGGTTAACCGACATTTTGGGACAGACTCACATTGTAGGTAACGGGGAGGCTGGCGCTCTAACTAGGCAGCTGTTAACGCTATATAGGAAATTGACGACGACAAATGGAGAGATGTATTAGCTAGTACCATCTAAAGGGCAGACTTAGAGAAAATACAAAGGAAGGCGGTAATCAAGTGAAGCAGCGGCCGATTTTCTATAAAAGAGTATACGAATTTGGAGATGGAGCGACGCTTGCGTTAGGCAATCGGACACTCATTATGGGGATTCTGAATGCAACACCTGATTCGTTCTCGGATGGGGGGCGCTACATGAATATTGAGGCAGCCGTTGCTCATGCAGAAGCGATGGCGTTGGCTGGCGCGGACATGCTCGATATTGGGGGAGAGTCTACTCGTCCAGGGTTCGAGCCGGTTAGTCTTGAAGAAGAGCTGCGCCGGATTGTTCCCGTTATTCGGGCAGTGCGTAAAGCGCTACCGCATATGCCACTCTCAATTGACACCTATAAAGCGGAGGCGGCTCGTCAAGCATTGGAGGCTGGCGCCCATATCATCAATGATATTTGGGGCTTGAAGGGTGACCCCAATATGGCGCCGGTTGCGGCGGAATACGGATGTCCGGTCATAATTAGTCATAACCGACATTCGAGGGATTATAACGATTTGGTTCCGGATGTGCTTGCCGACCTGATTGGAAGCGTGCGCTTGGCACAGGCAGCTGGAGTTAAGGAAGATCAAATATGGCTGGATCCGGGTATTGGTTTTGCAAAAACCCATGAAGATAATCTCGAACTGATGGGCCATTTATCAGAGGTAGCAGGACTCGGGTACCCCGTTCTCCTTGGTACCTCGCGCAAACGATTCATTAAGCAAACGTTGAATCTGCCTGTTGAAGAGCTTGTTGAAGGTACGGCAGCAACTGTTGTCCTTGGCATCGCACAAGGCTGCCAAATCATGCGGGTTCATGACGTAGGTGCAATCAAGCGCGCTGCACTAATGGCTGACGCTATCATATACCGCGATTAAAAGAAGCAAAAGCAATGCGTTATTTAGACAGATACGCATGCAATAACGTTGGGAGAGTGGATATAATGGACAACATGATTATTAAAGGGATGAGGTTTTACGGATACCACGGCGTATTCCCTGAAGAGAACAAGCTCGGACAGAAATACGAGGTTGATATCGAGCTTGCAATGGATTTAGAGCAGGCGGCAGCGACCGATGATCTAACTTGTACGGTTAATTATGCTGAGGTCCATGCGCTGGCCAAAACGATTGTGGAAGGTCCTGCTTTTAAGCTGATCGAAGCTTTAACTGGTCACATTGCATCACGGGTACTGGAAGCTTATACTATGGTAAATGAAGTGACAGTTCGAGTAACAAAGCCAAACCCGCCGTTCGATATCCATTTTGACGGAGTAACGGTGGAGCTGCGTAGAAAGCGGGATGCTGATGGACGAACAATTCCCGCATAATGGGGCAGCGGCTTATATTGCACTTGGATCGAACATGGGGAACAGGGAGCAATTGCTGTTGTCGGCGATTAGCTTGATAGACGAGCATCCAAGCATCGAGGTAAATCGCGTATCCGGCTTGTATGAGACGGAACCGGTAGGCTATACGGAGCAACCACCTTTTCTCAATATGGTGTTGGCTGTACAATCGACATTATCTCCGATAGAATTGCTGCGTCAGCTTCTAGCCTTCGAGCAGCAATTAGGGAGAGTTCGACAAATACGTTGGGGACCTAGAACCATTGACCTCGATCTGCTCCTATATGATAATGTCAGAATGGATCAAGAGGAACTAACCTTGCCGCATCCGCGCATGATGGAGCGGGCGTTTGTCCTTGTGCCGCTGCATGATGTGCTGGATCAATCGCATCTGCTGCAGCAGGAGGTAGGCGCAGCGTCAGAAGCGGCGCTTCTGGATGGAAAGGAAGGCATTACGTTATGGAAAACAATCAATTGGCGCAGCGCGTCAGAGCCTTTCGAAAGCTGAAGGGCTACACTCAGCAAGAGCTGGCCAAGGAGCTTGGCGTATCAGTAGCCGTGCTCGGCTCATTAGAGCGTGGAACAAGAAAGACCGACCCGAAGCTGCTGGGGCATATCGCCAAAACGTTAGGAATCAGCTACGAGGAGTTAATGTCGGATGATCGCGAATAGCGATGCTGCATTTCTTTCATTTGAACCATACCCAATCAGAAGGGGAGCAAGGAGCGACATGCTAAAATCGGAGACAGCGCGATGAAGATCAGAGTGGTGCTAGCACCGATGCCTGGCGTGTGCAATCCTGCTTTTCAATTGATTGCAAAGGAATTTGGAACAGGACTTGTATGTGTGGATATGGTTAACGACAAAGCTATTCTTCACGGCTACAAATGAACGCTTGAAATGCTGCTCGTTGACGAACGCGAGAAATCGCTCAGCCTTCAATTATTCGGCGGGGCCGGAATTGCTTGTCGATAAAATGTACGAAATGGTTTCGTCAGTTGTAGAAGCGGTTACGAACCAGTAACAGTGAAGATGCGTACTGGCTGGGATGATGAGCATATATTTGCTGTCGAGAATGCGCGTGCCGTTGAACGCGCGGGCGGCAAGGCCGTAAGCGTACATGCTCGCGCGTGCGAGCAGCTGTATACAGGCAAGGCCAATTGGGACATCATAAAAGATGTCAAAGAAGCGGTATCTATTCCTGTTATAGGAAATGGCGACGTTTTCTCACTAGAGGATGCCAAGCGCCTTCTGGATCATACGGGCTGCGTCGGCGTAATGATTGGTCGCGGTGCATTAGGAACCCCATAGAAGCTGTACCGGACCATTCAATATTTAACAAACGGCGAGCTGCTTAGCGATCTAACACAGTGCGAGAAAATGGAAGTAGCTATTAATTTGGACCGCTTAGTTGCGCTTAAGAATGAAATAGCTGCCGTCAGGGAGATGCGCAAGCATCTTGCGTGTTATCTGAAGGGACTGCCAGGCGGAGCGAGGGTAAAGGTTGTCATCATGGAAGAAACCGGACGCGACCCTTTGGCAGCCCATCTAGTGAACTATGTTCGAGTGCTTGAGGAAGAAGAGGAGTTCTAGTCTCCTGCAGTTACGGCTGTCGGAGCATCAGGTACTGCTGAAGAGATGTATACTAATCCAACCATAGACCGGTTACAGGCAGCGAATGAAAATCGAAGCTCACCGACACCATTCGACAAAAGCCGCTATCAAGCGGGCTTCTGCTTCCGTTTTGACAATTGAAACGGTTTCAATGGCTCGTCTGGCTTTGATTGACATTCAGTTAACCTTGCAATATAATCGTGCAATATAATATAACGAATACATCAAGTGCCTCCAATTAACAGTAGGTATGAGGAGCAGGAAGCGTAATATATTAGGTATCAGTGAATTCATACAAGGTATGAAAAATTAGTCACATGACAGGAGAATCGGAAAGATGAACGATAAGCAAATCATTCTGACTCAAGAAGGGCTGCGAAAGCTTGAAGATGAATTAGAGAACCTAAAATCGGTCAAGCGTCGTGAAGTTGCTGAACGTATTAAAGTAGCGATTGGCTATGGTGATATAAGCGAGAACTCGGAGTACGAGGATGCGAAGAATGAGCAGGCGTTTATCGAAGGACGCGTTCTTACCCTTGAGAAAATGCTGCGCAATGCGCGTATAATAAATAATGACGATATTGATATTGATACCGTTAGCATCGGTTCGATCGTGACGGTTGAAGATATGGAATATGGAGACACAATGGAATATTCCATTGTAGGAACGGCAGAGGCTGACCCGCTGCAAAACAAGATCTCAAATGAAAGTCCGGTAGGCAAAGCGATTTTGGGCAAGAAAAAAGGAACGGTTGTCGAAGTCAGCGTACCTGTCGGCATGATTCAATACAAAATTCTCGACATCAAAAAATAAGGTTTGCTATGCGCGGATCAGAAAGCTTCCTTGTAGGAAGCTTTTTGAACGTTTAAAATATAAGAACGTATAGATGGATACTGATGCGGCGCTTATATTTTATCGGAAAATGATTGCATGCCGCAATAATCTGGTCACAGCTGCTTATGCTTGCCGAATGATCAAGGAGATGAAGAAGTGGAACATGAAAACAATGAGCAGGAGCTAAGCGAGCTCTTGCAAATTCGCAGAGACAAATTAGACGAGCTTAGAGGGTTAGGCGTCGATCCTTTCGGACGGAAGTTTGAGCGGACACATAACGCAAAAGAAATCGTGCAAGCCAATGAAGGACATAGCAAGGAAGAGCTGGAAGGACAAGCCGTTTCCGTGCGTATCGCAGGACGCATCATGCAAAAACGCGGCATGGGAAAAGCCGGCTTTGCTACGATTCAGGATTTGAGCGGAAAGATTCAAATCTATGTACGTAAAGATACCGTCGAAGAGCACAAGTTTGCCGCATTCGATCTGCTCGATATTGGCGATATCATCGGTGTGCAGGGTGTCGTGTTCAAAACAAATACGGGCGAGGTTTCAGTCAAAGCCCATGACATTGAAGTGTTGACGAAATCGTTGCTTCCGCTGCCTGATAAATATCACGGCCTGAAGGATGTAGAGCTTCGTTACCGCCAACGTTATGTTGATCTCATCGTGAACCCTGACGTACAGCAAACCTTTATTACACGTTCCAAAATCATTCAATCGATGCGCCGCTACCTGGATTCCCGCGGTTATCTAGAGGTAGAAACGCCAACCCTGCATTCCATTGCAGGCGGTGCGGCAGCTCGTCCGTTCGAGACACATCATAATGCGCTTGATATGCAGCTTTATATGCGTATCGCAATCGAGCTTCATTTGAAACGTCTCATCGTCGGCGGGTTAGAGAAGGTTTACGAAATTGGCCGCGTATATCGTAATGAAGGAATGTCGACGCGGCATAATCCAGAGTTTACGATGATTGAGCTATATGAGGCTTACGCGGACTACAAGGATATTATGGCATTGACAGAGAACGTCATTGCACATATCGCCCAAGAAGTGCTTGGCACGACGACGATCACTTATCAAGGGCAAGAAATTGATTTAACGCCGCAATGGCGCCGAGTATCCATGGTTGAGATTGTTAAGGAAACGACTGGCGTTGATTTCGGCGTGGAAATGAGCGATGAAGAAGCACACCGCTTGGCTAAGGAGCATAAGGTTGGGGTTGATGCTCATATGACCTTTGGCCATATCCTTAATGCCTTTTTTGAGCAGTTCTGTGAGCACACCTTGATTCAGCCGACTTTTGTAACCGGGCATCCGGTCGCTATTTCACCGCTTGCGAAAAAGAGCGAAGCAGATCCGCGTTTCACAGATCGTTTCGAGTTGTTTATTGTGGCTCGCGAACATGCGAATGCTTTTACCGAGCTCAATGATCCTATCGATCAACGCGAACGGTTCGAATCACAGCTGGTTGAACGTGAGCATGGTAATGATGAAGCTCATGAGATGGATGAGGACTTTATCCGTGCTTTAGAATACGGTATGCCGCCTACTGGGGGGCTTGGTATCGGAATAGACCGCTTGATTATGCTATTGACAGATGCACCGTCCATCCGTGACGTGCTGTTGTTCCCTCATATGAGGGACCAATAGTCTGCTGAATAACGCAGTATATAGATTCGCCGGGACTGATTAGTCTCGGCGTTTTTTATTGGCTAATATCTAGCTTATACAGCATCAATTCTTAAAATCTACCAAAATATGCTCTATTATTTAATAGGCCTATTGATTTGTGAGATTCATATGGTATATTAGAACTATAAAGCAGAGCACGATAACGGCAAACCTATCGAAAGGTAGGGACGCAAAGCTAAAGGGCCTTCCGACAGATGGCAGCCAGCTACCGAATGGACAAGCTTTTTTTTGTTTTCTCTTTAAATGAATGAGTAAAGCTTCATACGATAACGGCAAACCTATCGAAAGGTAGGGACGCAAAGCTAAAGGGCCTTCTGACAGATGGCAGCCAGCTACCGAAAGGGGTTTTTTTTATGCGCAAATTTATTTTGTTAATCGCAGCTTTTATCCTGTTTGCTTCTATTAATGCAACGCCTGCTCAGGCTAGTGAAGCAAGCCAATGGTTGGATACGACTGGTCTAAGCAATGGTGTCGTGGCTGTTGATTATCCGGTTAACGCTAAAGTGAAAACGAAACTTATGATTGCAAAAGGACAAGCTAATTATACGTACAACCTAACTGCAGGTGGAAAAGCAGAACAATTTCCGCTGCAGCTTGGTAACGGACAATATACAATATCGGTATTAGAAAACGCATCGGCAAACAAGTACAAGCTGGTAGCAAAGCAAAACGTTACTCTTAGTTTGAAAGACAGCAAAGTACTTTATCTCAACTCCATTCAAAACATTAATTGGACCGATACAAGCAATGCGATTGTGAAGGCAAAAGAGCTTACAAAAAACAAAAAAACGGATAGCGAGAAAGTAAAGGCTGTTTATGACTATGTAATTACAAACATTAACTATGACAATCAATTAGCCGCGAACCTCTCAGTTGATTACTTGCCAAGTATTGATCGTACGTTCAAATCCAAAAAAGACATTTGCTATGGATATGCTGCATTGTTTGCAGGGATGCTTCGCAGCTTGGATATTCCGACAAAGTTAATGATGGGGAATTCGGAATACGTTAATGTATATCACGCTTGGAACGAGGTTTACTTGGATGGCAAATGGGTCATTATCGATACAACAGTTGATGCAGGCCTTAAAAAAGGCAACAAAAAGTTCGAACAAATTAAAAATGCTTCGAAATACACGGTCTCGAAACAATATTAAGGGGTAGAACAACGAGCTAGCGTACTTGCGCTTAGCTCGTTTTTTTTGTAAGTTCCTTCATTATATAGCCTACATAGTAAACGTAGTTTTCAGTCGATTTTATGAACACAAAAATGATTTTGCTAAAACCGAAAAAAACACTTGCAATGCTATAGGCGAACGTGATATATTATCTAGGTCGCCAACGAGACACACGGTCGACATGAAAGAAAAGATTGTTCTTTGAAAACTGAACAACGAGTAATAACTGCCTCGCAAATCCTTCGGGATAAGCGAAAAAGCGATAACAAAGTAATGAGCATTTCAAACACCAATTTGGAGAGTTTGATCCTGGCTCAGGACGAACGCTGGCGGCGTGCCTAATACAT